>VYGS01000008.1 GCA_009841725.1 Gammaproteobacteria bacterium | reverse complement strand
AAAAGACTAAATCCATAAATGGTCGATACATTGTCAACCATTCTTTATAAGCCCCTATATAATCCCCCTTTGGATATCCGCCCGAAGAGCCCTCCACTCCATGAGTGAAATTCTTTTCATTTCCGACTTGCACCTGACCCGGGACAATCCGGGCGGTCTTGAGCGGTTCGCGCAGTTCGTATCCGGAATTTCGGACCGAACACGCCAGCTGTACATGCTGGGGGACGTCTTCGATTTCTGGATCGGCGATGACGGCGCAAAAATCCTTGGGCATGACCGGATCGAAGATCGGCTCTGCACCCTGTCCTCTTCGGGACTGGAACTGTTCTTCGTTCCGGGCAACCGGGATTTCCTGGTCGGCCAGGATTTCGCATCCCGGACGGGCTGCACCATGCTTGAAGATCCAAGCGTGATCGAGCTGGACGGGGAGCGCATACTGCTCACGCACGGGGATACGCTCTGCGTTGACGACATCGAGCATCAGCAGTCAAGAGCCGTCATGCTCTCGTCGAAGTGGCGGGTCGCCTTTCTGAACAAGCCCCTTGAGGAGCGGTTGGACACGGCGTTGAGTCTTCGAATGAAAAGCGAAGAGTCCAAGCAGTCCAAACCCATGAGCATCATGGACATCAACCAGTCCCACCTCGAGAAAGTGATGCTGGCGCACGGCGTGAAAACGGTCATCCACGGGCACACCCACCGACCCGGAATTCACGAATTCAGTCTGGACGGCCTGCCGGCTAGACGTTACGTGCTTGGCGACTGGTACACCCAGAACAGTATCCTGTCCTACCGGAGCGGAGAGTTCACGCTACACTGACCGGATTCGGTCAGACGCCTCTCAGTGGGCCGCTTCCTGGACTTCCGTCAATTCCGACAAATCCAGCTCGCTGCGACGACGGGCCGTCTTGTTCGAGTCGTTGCGGTTGATGTCGAGAAAATCCAGGTATTCGTCGGTGACATCGTCCGTCACGTATTCGCCGCTGAAACAGGATGTATCGAACTCGTCGATCATCGTGTCGCATTCCCGGACCGACATGATCAGGTCATCGAGATTCTGGTAGATCAGCTTGTCCGCGCCGATTTCCCTGCAGATATCCTGGACATCCCGGCCGTTTGCAATCAACTCGCTTCGACACGGCATGTCGATGCCGTAGACATTCGGATAACGGACCGGCGGCGCCGCCGATGCGAAGTAGACCTTTCGAGCGCCCGCTTCCCGAGCCAGATCAACCAGCTGTCGCGAGGTTGTTCCCCGAACGATGGAATCGTCGACCAGCAGCACGTTCCGGTTCTTGAACTCGGCGCCGATCGCGTTCAGCTTGTAACGGACCGATTTCTTGCGCTCGGTCTGCCCCGGCATGATGAAGGTCCTTCCGATATAGCGATTCTTGATGAATCCCTCCCGATAGGGAAGGTCCAGCACTTTCGCCATCTCGAGCGCCGAAGTCCTGCTGGTGTCGGGCACCGGTATCACCACGTCAATGTCGTGATCGGGCCATTCCGATCTGAGCCGCTTCCCCAGCCGGATACCCATGTTGATGCGAGTCTGATACACCGGGATGCCATCCAGGATCGAGTCCGGCCGGGCAAGATACACGTATTCGAAAATGCAGGGCGCCCGGCGGGTCTTGGTTGCGCATACCGCGGTGTGGACCGATCCGTCCAGCGCCACAAACACGGCTTCCCCGGGCGCGATGTCCCGGATCAGGCTGTAGCCGGTGACGTCCATCGCCACGCTTTCGGAAGCGAGCATGTGCGATACCCCGCCAGGCTCCTGTTTCGTACCGTAAACCAGAGGCCGGATGCCGCAGGCATCTCTAAATCCGATGATCCCGACTCCGACTATCATGGCCACCACGGCGTACGCGCCCTGGCACCGTCTCATGACTCCCCTGACCGCCCGGAAAACATCCTCGGGCTTGGCGCGCAGCTTGGACGTTTCCAGTGTCGCCATCAGCTCGTGCGCGAGGACATTCAGCAGGATTTCGGAATCGGAGGCGGTGTTCAGTTGCCGACGGTCATGCAGGAACAGCTCTTTCCCGAGGGCCTCGGCATTGGTCAGGTTTCCATTGTGCCCCAGCGCGATGCCGTAAGGGGAGTTGACATAAAACGGCTGGGCCTCCGCTCTCGAGTCGGTGCCGGCAGTCGGATACCGGACATGTCCGATTCCCATGGCTCCGAAAAGCTGGGACATGTGACGGGTCCGGAAAACATCCTTGACCAGGCCATTGTCCTTGCGCAGGAAAACATGCTTGCCGTCACTAGTCGCCATGCCGGCGGCATCCTGGCCGCGATGCTGGATCAGCGTCAGGCCGTCATACAGTATCTGGTTGACCGGCGAATGCCCGATGATACCGACCAGACCACACATCGATCAATCTACCGCTTCAGACATATTGTGCGATTTCGGGGGGAAGCAGATCCCGGATGAGGGTGACCACGGGGTCGAAATAGCCGACCAGTAACGAATCTTTCCACCAAGGCTGTGATGCGAAATCCATGAATGTCGCCACCATGATCATCAACGCCACGATTATAACACCGCGCAGGATGCCAAACAGCATGCCGAGATGGCGATCCGCCCCGGCGACTGCGGAAAACGCCATGGAACGATGGATGAGGTAGCTGAAAACGGACAGGGCGAACAGGCACAGCACGAAAATGGCGGCAAACGACATCACGACCCGGACGGCGGGCTGGTCGATGAACGATTCCAGAAACACCGCGCCGACCTCGGCAAACACAAAGGCCACCCAAAGCGCGGCCAGCCACGACACCAGCGAGAGCACTTCCCGAATGAATCCCCGGTACAGCCCGACAAGCAGGGATACGATCATGATCGCAACGATGACTATGTCGACAATGCTCATGACTGCTTGTGGACGGGAATCGGCATCCTGAACCGTTGCATACCGCTAAAACGCCAGAATGCGGCCAATGGGGAACACTGCTCCGAGAATCCTGTCACGCCTTACGGTGAAGGTCTACTGTTTCGTGACATATCCCTCCTCCTTGGTAATGTCCTTCAGTTTCCGGGCCACGTTCCTGGCCTTGGCCTGATCCGAATAGGGTCCCAGCCAGACTCTTGTCGCCTCTCCCGCGCTGGTCGTCACTTCTGTCGCTCTGGGCGCGTAATCATGCCTGCTGAGTTCCTCCATGACCTGTCTTGCATTCTTCGCGTCGACAAATGTCCCGACCCGTACCGTCCATCCGGAAGCCTCGGTCGTGTCGGCCTCAAGGGCCGGTTTGGCTACCACTTCCTTGTCGCCCTGCCCGGTTGCCGACGCAGTCGCGGTGCCGCTCTTAGCTTCCTCGTTGCGAAGATTCATGACCAGCCGGGTCTCCGGTTCCTGACCGGCCGCTTCCGAACCGGACCCGGCTTCGGGTTCATCCGCAGACAGAAGAGCCGGCTTGGACCCCTGTTCCATGGAAGTCGTTGTGGTGCTTTCCGGCTGATCCGAATCCAGCAGGCTCTGCCCGATGTCGGCGAGACCCGACGAGGCATCATCTTCCGATATCTCCCCGTATTGCGCCGTCCGATCCGAATCGGACCGCCTGTCGGGCTCCTGGAGGATCAGCGGAATGATCAGAACGCCCGCCAGCAGAATGATCACTGCCCCGGTAAGTCGATGCTTGAGTTGATATTCCATCGGCACGTTTTCAGGATGCGGTTGATCCATTTCGGCGCTGTCGCGATTTTGGCCACAGTCCGTGTGACTCTTTCCCATTTGACTGATACGGCTACAACAAGACAAGGCGAAGAAGGGCGCCTTGTTCAGGGGGCTCGATTCATCGACTCAAGTATATCACCTGCAACATGAAAAGAACCAAAGATCACGATCCGGTCCCGCCTGTCTGCGCAGGCGAGAGCGGAAAGATATGCGTCCTTCGGATTGTCGCGGCAATCGATCCGGCCATACGGCGCAATCGCCCTGAATCTCCCTTCCAGTTCGTCCGCGGATTGACCCCGTTCACCTTCAAGCCCCGCGAGGTGCCAGCGATCGACAAGCGGCAGCATGGGCCGAAGAATGCCGTCCAGGGTCTTGTCCCTCAATGCGCCAAAGACCGCATGGGTCCGGCCGCGGACCGGATGTTCGTTCAGAAAATCCACGAGGCTGCAGACCGAGTCGGCATTGTGCGCCACATCGACGACGACCAGCGGGTCTGTCGCCGCGATCTGGCATCGGCCCGAAACCATCGTACGCCCTATTCCCTCAAGGACATCCGCAATATCGAGGCCCAGCCGTCCGGAAAGAATAGCCAGCGCCGCGACGGCGCCCGCCATGTTGTCCTCCTGATGAGTTCCCGCAAGGGGAAGACGAATCGGCCCTATGCTTTGCCACGACTTCGGAAACCGGGGATTTTTGCCGTGCCAGAACAGGGCGCCCTGCTCCCGGACCACGTCAAAGTCCCTGCCGATGACCAGCAAATGGGCCGCCTTGGCGCATGCGGCCGCTTCCAGCGATCCCGGCATGTTCCGATCGGAGCAGACCACAGGCATTCCCTCTCGCATCACCCCGGCTTTTTCGAGTGCAATGGTTTCCCTGTCGCCACCGAGCCAGGCCTCGTGATCCAGTCCGATCGAGGTGATCACTGCGAGGTCGCTGTCGATGATGTTGACCGCGTCCAGCCGACCACCCATCCCGACCTCGAGAATCCCGATATCCAGGGAGTGTCGGCAAAACAGCCACAGGGCACAGAGCGTGGCATATTCGAAATAGGTCAGGGGCGTGTCGCCGACGGCTTTCTCGACCGTGCAGAACGCCTCACATATGTCGCGTGTGGAGGCCTCTTTTCCATTGATCCGTATGCGCTCGTTGAACCGCACCAGATGAGGAGAGGTATAGGCGCCGACCGATCCGATGCCGTGTCCGAGAACCGTCTCCAGCATGCGGACCGTCGAGCCCTTTCCGTTGGTTCCGGCAACCGTGATGGAACAGGCGCTTCTTTTTCCGCCAAGCCTCTCCCAAACCATCGATACCCGATCGAGGGTCATGTCGATCGATCGCCAATGGCGGGACTGGATGTATTCGACCCATTGGTCCAGACTGAAATCCCGGAACGATGTTCCAGAGCGGAGTGCAGGGTCCATGGTTGCGGCGGGCCGTTGGCCGGGACAGCAGGGAAGCGGGATTCAGTACCCGGAATTGCCCGAGTTCGACCGGGTGTCTGGTCCGGGCGGATTTGCAGGCTCCTCGAAACTCCGCATCCCGAATCCCAGCTTGCTCAGCAAACCGGCGATTTCCCTTCTCAGGTTCCTGCGATCGACGATCATGTCGATCGCGCCGTGCTTGAGCAGGAACTCCGATCGCTGGAATCCGTCAGGCAGGCTCTGGCGCACCGTCTGCTCGATCACCCGCGGCCCGGCAAAGCCGACCAGGGCATTGGGCTCGGCAAGGATCACGTCGCCCAGCATGGCGAGACTGGCCGACACTCCTCCCATGGTCGGATTCGTCAACACGGAAATGTAGGGAATCTGTTGCTGCGAGAGGCGTGCGATCACGGCTGATGTTTTCGACATCTGCAGCAGCGAAAACAGCGCCTCCTGCATTCTTGCGCCGCCGCTCGCCGCAAAACAGACCAGCGGCTGCCTTTTCTCGAGACTGGTTTCCGCTGCCATGACAAACCGCTCGCCCACCACCGATCCCATCGATCCGCCCATGAAGTCGAATTCGAATGCCGCAACGGTAACCGGCGTCCCGTTCAATGCCCCCACGGCGACCTGGAGCGCTTCCGTGCACTGAGTGGTCTTCTGCGCGTCGGCCAACCGATCCTTGTAGCGCTTCTGATCCTTGAACTTGAGCACATCGATGGGAACGATGTTCTCCCCGAGCCATTCGATGGCACCGGCATCAAGAAAATGCTCGATCCGGGCTCTGGCCCGGATCTTCATGTGGTTGTCGCACTTGGGGCAGACCTGCAGGCTCTTGTCAAGATCGGACACGTACAGAACGGCCTGACAATCGGTGCAGTTGGTCCACAGCCCCTCGGGCACCCCCTTTCTCTTGCGCAGCCTCAGGGCCGGATTGATTTTCGGCGGCAGTATCTTGTCAAACCAGTTCATCGCCGGTCACCCCTTCTCCCGTTCGCGATTCGTCTCGAGAACAGCCTTGCAAAACCGGTGGATCTTGTCGATGTCCTTGCTGCCGTCCGTTTCCACCCCGCTGCTGACATCCACTGCGAAAGGGTCGATCGAGCGGATCGCGTCCGGCACATTGCGAAAATCGAGCCCGCCCGCCAGAATGACCGGTATGGTGCCGTCAAAATCGACCAGGCTCCAGTTGAACACATCCCCGGTACCTCCGTAGTGATCCCCCCGGTACGCGTCCACCAGCAGTGCGCTGGCATCGTGGTATTCCTCTTCCACCGTGCTGAGGCGGATGCTCTCCCTGACCCGGACAGAGCGAATATAGCGGGCCCCGAAACTGCGGCAGTACTCGCCGCTTTCCTCGCCATGAAACTGGATGTAGTCGGGACGAACCCGGTCCAGAACGGTCCGCACAAAATCCCTGTCGGGGTTGACCATCACGGCAACGCTGTCCATGAACGCGGGCTTGCGCTCCGCAATCCGCGCCGCCTGCTCAATGGAAAGATTGCGAATGCTCGGCTCGTGGAACACCAGGCCGAATGCGTCCGCACCGGCCAGGGCCGCGTGATGAACCGGGCCGGGCGTCTTGACACCGCAGATCTTGATACGGGTTCGCATGCAGGGGAATCCGGATTGGGAACGGTAGTTTACCAGAATCGGCAGGCAGGAGGGATAGGAGGAAGCTTGAACTTTATATCATAACTTGCTGAAACAAAATAAAGACCGCAGGCTGGAGACGTGACGCCTCCCTGCTTTCGGTCTCTGCTTTCGAGCACGTGTCGAGCCCATTTTGGCGACTCGATTCCCTCGCCAATCCGCAACAGGACCCCCATGATGTTGCGCACCATGTGGTGCAGAAAACCGTTCGCCGAAATGTCCAGCCAGATCCAGTCGCCCTGTTGCCCGAGGTCGATGCCGGTGACGGTCTTGACCGGATTGCGGTTCTGGCATCCGGCTGCACGGAATGCGCTGAAGTCATGCTCGCCGAGCAGCAGGGATGCCGCCGCCTGCATGCCGGCGATGTCCAGGGGCGGCCGGTGCCACGCAACCCGGCCGTGCAGACAGGCCGGCCGAACCGGTCTGTTCAGGACGACATAACGATAGCGTCTGGCCAGCGCACCGAACCGGGCATGAAACCCGTCATCGACGGGAACAGCCCAGATCACGCAGATATCGTCCGGCAGGTACGTGTTCATGCCGCGCGTCAGCTCCAGCGCAGTCCTCCCGCTGCCGATGTCGAAATGGACGATCTGGCCGGTTGCATGCACGCCCGCGTCGGTCCGCCCCGATGCGACGACCTCGACCGTCTCGTTCGCCACCCGGCCCGCGGCGGCCTCGACCCTGGCCTGCACCGACGGGGCGTGATGCTGCCTCTGCCAGCCGCTGTAGCGCTGTCCGCTGTACTCGATACATGCGGCAAACCGATTCGGATCAGGCATCGTTCCGCTCTGCAGGACTGAAGAAGGATCTGGGGAGCGCCGGCGCCTATCGGATGTCGACGGGACAGATTGCCCTGCGCGTCACGGCTGGCTGCGGTTCGAGAACGCCTGATCCAGCGTCCCCGGGTCCATGTACTCGAGCTCGCTGCCCATGGGCATGCCCCGGGCCAGGCGCGTGATCCTGACGGGCCGGTCTGCAAGCAGCTCCAGCAGATAGTCGCCCGTGGCCTGCCCTTCCAGGGTCAGGTTGGTAGCGAGAATGATTTCCTCGATCGTGTTTTCCGCGACACGCGACATCAATTCGGATATGGCCAGCTGTTCCGGACCGACATCGTCAAGAGGAGACAGATGCCCCATGAGGACGAAATAGGTGCCCCGGTAGACACCTGCCTGTTCGATCGCTTCAAGATCGGCTGGCGTCTCGACGACGCAAAGGTATTCGGACTGCCGGCTGGCCGAGGCGCATATCGCGCAGACCTCGGTTTCGCTGAAGTTGTTGCAACGCTTGCAGTGATTCACCCTGGAGAGAGCCTGCCCGATGGTCTTCTCGATCAGACGGGCGCCCTCGCGATCCCTCTCCAGAAGATGGAAGGCCATGCGCTGTGCGGTTTTCGGGCCGATTCCCGGCAGGCGCTTCAGGGCCTGCTTCAGGTCCTCGACGGATCTCGGGTCGGTCACGGGCGTCTGTCCGGTATCAGTGCGTCAAAACGGCGGCCATTTAAGGCCAGGCAGCATCCCGGTCGCCATCTGGCCAAGCCGCTGCTGCGATTCGGTTTCGACCTTTTTCACCGCATCGTTGACCGCCGCCGCAATCAGATCTTCCAGCACGTCCTTGTCTCCCCCCATCAGTTCAGGAGCAATCGCGACCTTTTTCACGTCATGATTGCACGCCATGACAATCTCCACGAGACCGGCCCCGGAATTGCCGGTCACCTCGCTGTCGGCCAATTCCCGCCTTGCCTCCTCCATTTTTTCCTGCAGAGCCTGCGCCTGCCTCAACATGTCGCCGAGTCCGCTTTTCATGATTCACCGCCAAGTTTGAGTTGTTGAATGTGACTTCGAACCGGGGTATGCCGGTCCGCCATGCAGCCGGGCACACCCCGATGCCCCAATGATACCGGATTCCGCTCCCGGCCATCCCGTCGCCGGGAGCAGGCCGATTCGCTCCGGCCAGGCAAATCAGCGACCATCGCCCGGCACGATGGATTGCGATTCGACATTTCCGCCAAATGTATCCACCAGTTCCCGGACAATCGAATCCTGCTCAAAAAGGCTTTCAGCCCGTTTCTGCCGCTCCTTGTCCTGCCGCTGATCCCGCTGCTCCAGCGATTCGCTCTCATGGCCGCCGTTCCCGCTCTCATCCGCAGAAAGCAGGTTGAACCGGATCGGAAGTCCCAGCTTTCCCTTGCACATCCGCTCAATCTCCCTCACCCTGTCCTCTGAACGGTAGGGCTCGGAAGTGATCCGGACGTGAATCGTGCTGCCTTCGATCGATCGGGGCACCATATGCCTCAACATCTGCCTTGCAACGCCGTCGATTTCAAGGTCTTCGATCAACGCTTCCCATTTCGACGGGTCGAGAAGTCCCGCAAGATCGGCTTCCGACCAGGCATTCCGTTCCTCTTCAGCCGGGACAGCCGATTCCCCCGGCTTCGCCGGCGAGGGGCCGTTGCAATCTCCCGGAGGCTCTCCGGCCGGTTCTGCCTTCTGCAACGAATTCCCCTTTGCTGAAACCGGTACTTCGTCGGATTCCGGCTTCTCCGCCCTGCTCTCGGAAGACTGGCCGGAGGGAGATTTTGCGGGCGGCGCCGACCCGCCCGTTTTGCGGGATTGGCCGTGCCCCTGTTCAGAAGGAGCCTTCGGTTCCGGCAGAAACGCCAGCATCCTGAGCACGACCATCTCGAATCCGCAATACGGGTCCGGCGCGTAGTCGAGATCCCGTTTTCCGGCCAGGCCGATCTGGTAGAGCAGTTGCAATGTTTCCGGATCCGAGCTTTCGGCCAACGCGGTGATCTCCTCGATATCGACATCCTTCCACCTGGCCGCATCCGGCGCCACCTGGTAGAGCGCGACATTGTGTATCAGCAGCAGCAGATCATCGAGTGCCGCGCCGTAGTCCGCGGCCCGCTCCGACAACCCGGCAACCGCGTCGATGGACGGTTGCGCATCCCCGTCGAGGATACTTTTCAGAAGGCCGGTGATGATCGTGTTGTCGATCATTCCCAGCATGTTCCGGACATTTTCCCGGGTCACGGTGCCGTTGCCGTACGCAATCGCCTGATCGAGCAGGCTCAGGGCATCCCTGACGCTGCCGTTTCCCGAGCGAGAGAGCAACTCCAAGGCCGGCAGCTCGAAATCAATCTCCTCGAGCTTGAGGATTGTCTCGAGCTGACCGGTCAACTGCCGGGCACTCATCGACCTCAGGTTGAACTGGATGCATCGCGAGAGAATCGTTGCCGGAAGCTTTTGCGGGTCGGTTGTCGCCAGAAGAAATTTCACATGCTCAGGTGGTTCTTCAAGTGTTTTCAACAAAGCATTGAAACTATGAGTAGAAAGCATGTGAACCTCGTCGATGAGGTAGATCTTGTAACGCCCGATGCTGGGCGTGTACTGGACATTGTCCAACAACTCACGGGTGTCATCCACCTTGGTCCGGGATGCCGCATCGACCTCGATCAGATCGATGAAGCTGCCCTCGTCGATGCCCCGGCAAATCGCGCACTCTCCGCAGGGTTCGACGCTGACCCCGGATTCGCAGTTCAGGGCCTTGGCGAAAATGCGCGCAATCGTGGTCTTTCCGACTCCCCGAGTGCCGGTGAACAGGAAACCGTGGTGAACGCGTTGACTGTCCAGCGCATGGGACAATGCCGAGACGACATGCTCCTGTCCGAGCACTTCCGAAAACTTTCTGGGACGCCATTTTCGGGCAAGAGCCAGATAACCCATGAATTCTATTGCTGTTGTCGAACTAGAAAGTTGCGGGAACCGGCATGATCGCCCATGCGGACATCGCGAAAACCGGATCCTGAAAATTGTGGTGGCGGATCAAATGCGCCCGGTTCTGACACCCGATGCAACTGCTGCGGCTGCTTCCTTCCGGACCTGACCGGGTTCACAGCGCTCGCCATCAGAGAGACCCATTCTCACCGCCATGACGTCATCAACGATGACACCCTGATTTTATGAGATTCAGGCTGCTTATGGAATAGCCGGATTCACCCGATGCCTGTCGGCAGGCACCAGAAATCCGGAGGCTCCGGCTGAATACCGGATGATCGGCCAAGACCTAGCAATCAAGCGTGTGATCCCGTTCCCAGTCGGTGAGGGATCGGGTGAAATCGTTCCATTCGGCCAGTTTCAGCTTGCAGTAGGCGTCAAGAATCTCGCCGCCGAGCTGATCCCTGAGCTCGCTGCTTTGCTGTGTCAATCGGACCGCGTCCAGCAAATTGAGCGGGAGCTTTTTCAACCCCTTAACCTTGTGCGCCTCCTCGTACATGTTGATGTCGAGGCGCTTGCCCGGGTCCCGGCGATTCGCGATGCCGTCCATCCCCGCAGCCAGGATGCCCGCCTGCAGAAGATAGGGATTTGTCGCGCCGTCCATCAGGCGCAGCTCGAACCGCCCGGCATCGGGTATCCGGACCATGTGCGTGCGGTTGTTGCCGCCATAGCTGACCGCATCGGGCGACCATGTTGCGCCCGAAAGCGTGGCGGGCGCATTGATCCGCTTGTAGCTGTTGACGGTCGGGTTGAATATCGAGCACAACGAGCGAACGTTGTGGATAATTCCTCCAAGGAACGCGTAGGCCAGCCCGGAAAGTTCCATTTCACCGTCCGGATCATGAAACAGATTGGCGTCTCCTGCGGCATTCCACACGGAGACATGGGCGTGGCAGCCGTTCCCGGTCAGGTTGACGAACGGTTTGGGCATGAAGGTCGCGCGCAGTCCGTGGTTTTCGGCGATCTGCTTGACCATGTACTTGAAAAAGACATGGCGGTCGGCGGTCCTCAGGCAATCGTCATACTCCCAGTTCATCTCGAACTGGCCGTTTGCGTCCTCGTGATCGTTCTGATACGGGCCCCAGCCCAGATCGATCATGCTGTCGCAGATTTCGCTGATGACATCGTAACGCCGCATGAGCGCGGACTGATCGTAGCAGGGTTTTGACTGGATGTCCCTGGGATCGGCAATGGCCGCGCCGTCGGGGCTGACCAGGAAATATTCGCATTCAACCCCGGTCTTCATCCGGTATCCCTGATCGGCGGCCCTGGTGATCTGGTTGCGCAACGCGACACGCGGCGAGGCCGCGATTTCCTTGCCGTCAATGTAAAGGTCGCTGGCAAGCCAGCCGACTTCGGGTTTCCAGGGAAGCTGGATCAGGCTTTCCGGATCCGGGACCGCAAACATGTCGCCGTCCGCGGGGCTCATGTCCAGCCAGGCGGCGAACCCGGCAAACCCGGCGCCCTCGCTCTGCATGTCGGCGATGGCCCTGGCAGGAACCAGCTTGGAACGGAGCACCCCGAACAGGTCCACAAAGCTGATCAGGAAATACCTGATTCCGTTTTCTTTTGCGGCTTTTGCAAGATCTATGGCCATGGTTTCACCTTCTTCAGACAAGCGGTTCAAACATCAAGAGAGAGTTCTCATCGTATCGGATTTATCGTTTTTGCTCAAATCCCGGAATCCAGTCGGTTCCGGCCAGGGGCACTCTGGCCATCGCCGAAGCTTCGACGGTCAGGGCCACCAGATCCTCGGGCTCGAGATTCCTCACATTGGTCTTTCCTGCCGCCCGGGCCAGGGTCTGCAGCTCGAGCGTGAGCACTCGCAGGTAGTTGGCGACACGGCGGCCCGCCATGGCGGGGTCGAGCCGGGCGCCGAGGCCAGGGTCCTGAGTGGAAATTCCGGTTGGATCCTGCCCGTCCTGGTAATCGTCATAATAGCCGGCGCTGCTGCCCAGCTCGTTGTAGTCCTTTTCAAACTCGGGCGAGTTGTCGCCCATCGCGATCAATGCGGCCGTGCCGATCGACACGGCATCGGCGCCCAACGCAAGGGCCTTGGCGACATCCGCCCCGGAACGGATTCCTCCTGACACGATCAGCTGGACTTCCCGGTGCATGCCGAGATCCTTGAGCGCATCGACAGCGATCCGTACGGCAGGCAGGGTGGGAATGCCCACGTGCTCGATGAACACGTCCTGGGTGGCGGCGGTGCCGCCCTGCATGCCGTCCACGACCACCACGTCCGCGCCGGCCTTGACCGCCAGCTGGACGTCGAAAAACGTCCGGGTCGCCCCGACCTTGATGTAGATCGGCACTTGCCAGTCGGTGATTTCCCGGAGTTCCTGAATCTTGATTTCCAGATCGTCGGGACCGGTCCAGTCCGGATGCCTGCAGGCGCTTCGCTGATCGATCCCCTTGGGCAGATCGCGCATTTCCGCCACCCGGTCGCTGATTTTCTGTCCCAGGAGCATACCTCCGCCCCCCGGTTTCGCGCCCTGCCCGACCACGATCTCTACTGCATCCGCCTTTCTCAGGTCATCCGGATTCATGCCGTAACGGGACGGCAGGTACTGGTAGACCAGCAATTTCGAATGCTCGCGCTCTTCCGGAGTCATGCCTCCGTCACCGGTGGTCGTGCTGGTCCCGACTTCCGTCGCACCCCGGGCCAATCCTTCCTTGGCCTGTGCGGACAAGGCCCCGAAACTCATTCCCGCGATGGTGACGGGCGTTGCGATCTCCAGGGGTCTTGCGGCAAACCGGGTTCCCAGCGTGACACGTGTGTCGCACTTTTCGCGGTAGCCTTCGAGCGGGTAACGGGACATGCTCGCCCCCAGAAGAAGCAGATCGTCAAAAGTGGGAAGCTTCCGCTTGGCACCGAACCCCCGGATATCGTAGATGCCTTCGCGGGCCGCTCTTTGAATCTCCCGGATGACCGGCCGTGAGAACGTCGCGGACTCGAGCAGCCAGCTCCGATCGATCTTGTCACTCATCTTGATCCCCCGTCAGTACGCGCTGGCATTGTCGACATCAAAGTTGTACAACCGCCGGGCCGAGCCGTATCGCCTAAATTCCCGCATCGGGTGCGACATGCCCGCCCTGTCCAGCAACTCGCCGAGTTCCTCGAAGTGCTCGCCTTCCATCGGCTTTTCAATGCAGTCCGTTCCAAGGCCCGCCGCCTTGCCCCGGACATAGATTCGGGCCTCGTAGATCGAATCTCCCAGAGATTCGGCGGCGTCACCGCAAACAACCAGCCTCCCGGTCTGCGCCATGAATGCGCTCATGTGCCCGATCGATCCGCCGACAACGATGTCGAGCCCCTTGAGAGAGATCCCGCATCGTGCGGACGCATCGCCCTCGACCACGAGCAGGCCGCCGTGGGCGGTCGCCCCGCAATACTGTGAAGCGTTGCCCTGAACGCGAACCGTGCCCGACATCATGTTTTCGGCCAGGCCGGGACCCGCGTTGCCCCGGACGACAATGTCGGCATTCCGGTTCATTCCGGCACAGTAGTATCCGACATGCCCGTTTATCCGAACCGTACAGCCATGCATCGCGCCTACGGCAATATTGTGGCGCCCCGACGGATTGCCGACTTCGACACGGGATCCCGACGACGCCGTATCGTGCAGAAAGCGATTCAGCTCGCGAACTCCGGTTTCCGCCAGATCGAACTCCATCAGTCCCGCTCCCAGCTGTAGATGGTTGCCGGGTTGGGCTCCCAGACCCTGGCCCGTTCATTGCCCGGCAGTTGCGCGATCGCTCGGTATTCCGACGACATGGCCACCCAGTCCTCCGTCTCGGCAATCACCGCCGGCTTGCAGGCGATCGGGTCCCTGAGAACCGCAAAGCCGTCCCGAGTGCCGATCGCAAAGGTGTAGAATCCGTCGAGATCAATGAGTGCCGCCTCCATGGCTTCCTTGAGGGTCGCACCCTGTTTCAGTCTCCAGGTCAGGTATCCGGCCGCCACTTCGCTGTCGTTGTCGGTCTGAAACCGGATGCCCTCGGCCCGGAGAGTTTCTCTCAGCCGGTTGTGGTTGGACAACGACCCGTTGTGAACCAGGCACAGGTCCATGCCGGTGCTGAACGGGTGGGAATGCTCGGTCGTCACGGCACTTTCCGTGGCCATCCGGGTATGACCAAGGGCATGCGTTCCGGCCATGGCATCCAGGCCGAATGTCCGAATCACCTCCTCCGGCTGGCCCTTTTCCTTGAAAATCTCGATCAATTCCCCGTTGCTGGTGATGCGAACCGGATGCACGTTCCGCTCTATCCACTCCGCAGCCCGGTCACCGTCGAACGCGACGGTGATCACCGCATGGGTCGCCAGGGGGGACAGGCTTGCCGATCTGTCGAGGCCACCGCGTATCCGGTCCAGCACGCTGTTCCAGTCGGTCCTCTCGTCTCCCTGCAGCGTGATCTTGACCGAACCGGCCTCGACCCGGTTCCGGTAAATGGCCACTCCGGCACTGTCCGGCCCGCGGTCCGCCATCTGGTTCAGCATGGCCGCCAGCAGCGATCCCAGGCTTGATTCGAGTTCTGGATTTTTCGTATACAGTCCGACGATGCCGCACATGCCGTCGCAGTCTCAATGGATCAATGGATGTAATCGGAGGCTCTGCGCCTTTATATCAGAACATCCACTGTCATGCAACGAATATTACTGTGAGTAAAGATATGTCGAATTATGTTCGCCCGACGATCACCGCCAGGAACCGGATCGGCAGCGACACGAGATCCTCCGGTCCGTGCGGCGCATTCGAGTCGAAATACAGCGAATCGCCCTGCCGAAGCCGATAGAGCCGGCTCGCATGCCGGTACACGACCTCCCCTTCGAGCATGTAGATGAACTCGATCCCCTCGTGCTGAAACATCGGAAACACTTCCGATTTTTCGGTCAGCGTAATCAGGTAGGGTTCGACCCGGGGCGAGTGGCCGCTTGAATGATGGCCCAGCAACTGGTACTGATGCCCCGCACGGCTGCCCTGCCGCTCTATGGTCAGCCCCTGTCCGGACTTGACAATGGTCGCCTCCCGGGTTTCCTCGTACATCCTGAAAAACGATGTCACCGGCACATTCAGGGCTCGTGACAGGGCATTGAGAGTCGCCAGGGACGGCGAAGTCAGCCCGTTTTCGACTTTCGAAAGCATGCTGACTGACAATCCCGCCTGGCGAGCCAAGTCGGCGACAGTGATTTCCTGACGAATTCTGAAATCCCTTATCTGCCGTCCGATCGCAAGTTCCAGGGCATTGTCAGGCGATTTCGCGTTTTGTTCGGATTCGCTCATGGCCGCCCAAGGTAATGCATCTGTGCAAATCATACCACTTGAGCGACCGTCTGCAAGTCGCTATCCGGTGAGAATGGGGCTGAATGATCATGCGGCACATGGTCGGGACATCTGTTGACAGAGAGGTTGAAAAGGGTCTCAGCGTGTGCGGATTCTCGGATCGAGGGCGTCCCGCAATCCGTCTCCCAGATAATTCACGGCGAGGACCGTCAGGGAAATCGCCAGGCCGGGAGCCATGGCGCGTTCCGGATAACGCTGAAGATAGTCGACCCCATCGTAGAGCAGCCGCCCCCATGTCGGAAAGTCCGACGGAAATCCGAGCCCGAGAAACGAGAGGGCCGATTCGGTAATGATGGCGTTGGCGATGCCCAGCGTCGCCGACACCAGGACCGGCGACATGACATTGGGAAGGATATGCCGCGTGATGATCCGCCTTCGGGATGTTCCGATGGAACGTGCGGCCAGCACAAATTCCCGCTCCCGGATGGTCATCACCTCGCCGCGAACGACACGCGCCGTCTGCATCCAGCTTGTGATGCCGATCACCGCCACGATCAGGATGAAAATACCCGCTTCGGGGCCGAAGGCCGATCGCAGCATGTCCCTAAAGAGCAATATGGCGACCAGCAGCAATGGCAATAGCGGCAGGGCCAGGAACAGATCGGTCAGTCGCATCAGCGCACCGTCGATTCGGCGCAGATATCCAGCCAGCACCCCGACCAGCGTCCCCAGGACGAGAGCGATCGCCATGGCCGTCACGCCGACCGCAAGGGAAGTGCGTCCTCCGGCAATGACCCGTGCAAGGGTGTCGCGCCCGAGCTGGTCGGTCCCCAGGGGATGCTCAAGGCTCATCCCGGCATTGCGGGCCCTGACATCGATGAACTGGGGGTCCACCGGCCACAACCAGGGGCCGGCGGCAACCGCGACGATGACCCCGGTCAGAAAGGCGGCGCTCGCCAGAGCCCCCTTGTGAACCTTGAACTGGCGCCAGACATCGAGCCAGTACGATTCCCCGGCCCTAGTCATAGCGAATCCTCGGATCCAGGAGTCCGTAGAGGATGTCGGCCACCAGATTGAAGATCACGATGAGCACCGCGAAGATGAAGGCGAGAGTCTGAACCATCGGCAGGTCGTTGGCCTGGATCGAAATGATGAGGAGCTGGCCCAGGCCGTTGACCTTGAACACCTGCTCGGTGATGATCGCCCCGCCGAAAACGCCCGGCACGCCGAGTGCCACGACCGTGACCACGGGAGCCAGAGAGTTGCGCAGCACGTGAACCAGCACGACGATGCGTTCATGCAAGCCCTTGGCGCGGGCTGTTCGGACATAGTCGAGATTGAGGTTGTCGAGGATGGAAGCGCGCATGAACCGGCTGATCTGGGCGGCGTTGTACAGCGCCAGGACGGAAACCGGCATGATCATCTGGCGCAGCTGGGCAAGAAAGCTCTGCCAATCCGTGACCCTGAGCGTCGTATCGTACAGCGACGGCAACCAGCCCAACTGGACCGAGAAGACCAGGATCAGCAGGATTCCGGTGAAATAGGTCGGAATGGAAAATCCCACCATCGACACGAAAGTGCCGACTTGATCAAACCAGCTATACTGGCGGTAGGCCGAGACGATGCCGACCGGAATCGCGATCAGCACACCGATGACATAGGAAAGGCCGACGACCCAGAGAGTTTGCGGCAGCCGCTCCATGACGATGTCGACAACCGGCGAGCGGGACTGCCAGGAAATCACCCTCTGCCTGTCGTCTGCCAGGTCCCACCCCGTCAGTTCCGAGAGCAGATGCAGCGGCTCGTTGACAAAAAACTGGACCAGCCACAAGGCATACCGGACATGGATCGGCTCGCCGAGACCCAGTGATTCGCGGATCCTTTCCTTGACATCATGGGGAATCGTCAACGGCAACTGGGCCGTCGGATCCCCCGGGGCAAGGTCGAGAAGCAGGAACAGTATGAGGCTGATGACCAGCAGCGTGGGGATGGCGATCAGCGATCGCCTGATCGTGTAGACGAACATGGGCCAGCCGCAATCCGAGAATCAGTCCGTCACCCGGGCAACAGCCGTCCCGGCCCCGAATCCAGGAATTTCAATCGATGCGATGCCAGTCGGCGATGTTCCAAAGCTCGCTGTCCCAGGTATTGAGCAGGACGCCGCCCAGGCTGCGGACATGGGCGGAGACCCGCCCGCGGTGCACCAGCGGGATCATGACGTATTCCTGCATCAGCATGTCGTTCATGGCCTTGGCAAGGTCGGACCGCTCGGCAAGCCCTCCGGTCTTCGACATCCTGTCGAGAAGCGCATCATAGACCTCGCTGCAATAACGCGGCATATTGCCCCCCTGCCACTGGTTGTCCGGACGGGGATCATTGCCGCATCGCCAGTTCGCAAGATACGGCTCCGGGTCCGTACCCTCGAAACTGTTCGCATACATCTCGATATCGGCGTTGAACTTCTGGTAGGTGTCGGGGCTGCCCGGATCGCCGCCGAAGAACACCGACGCATCGACGTTGCGCAATTCGGTCTCGACACCGATCTCGGACCACCATTGCTTGATCAAGGCCTGAAAATCCTGCCTGACCGCATTGGTCGACGTCTGGTAGAGAACCGAAAGCCTGACGCCGTTCCGGGTGCGGACGCCATCGTCCCCCCTTGACCAGCCGGCCTCGTCAAGAAGCCTGTTCGCCCCCTCCATGTCCTGTACGAAACAGGCGTCGTTGGCGGTCGAGACATAGGCTGCCGGGGCCGGGACGACATTGCAGGTGGGGCGGCCGGCCTGGCCGTAGCCGATCTCGGCAAGCAGGCCGCGATCAATCGCCATGGACAGCGCCTGGCGAACCCGGACATCGGACAGGAACGGATGGGGATGAGTCCGTGTCGAGCGTTCCTCTCCGTGGGCGGGATCGGGATCGGTCAGGTTGATCATGAGCCGCTCCACGAGTGTTCCGAATGACGACACCACGGTACCCTTTCCGGCATCCTGCATTGCCGCCAGGACATCGGGGGCAAGCTGCAGGTTCCAGGCGTAATCGATTTCACCGGTTTCAAGCACCGCCCGGGCAGCGGCGGCCGCATCCCCTCCTCCCTTGAAGGTCAGCGTCGCAAAAGCCGGCTTTTCCGGATCCCGGTAATTCGGGTTCGCCTCCATCGTGATGACGTCATTGGACCGGAACTCCGTAACGCGAAACGGCCCGGTGCCGACCGGATTGAAATTCGCTTCGGTGCACTCCGGCGCCCTCTCGCCCGTGCACTCGGCAAACTGCGCAGCCTGAAGAATGGGCACCGTCGCCCCGACAAACGGCCCGTAGGGATAGGGCTTCGGCTTGGAGAAGGTGATCATGACGCGAAGCTCGTCAAGCGCCTCGACCTTTTCGACATCCTCGAAATTCGCCAGCCGGGCGCAACCTCCGTCAGGATGCATGCAATAGTTCGCGGTAAAGACCACGTCGCTTGAGGTCACGGGCGTTCCATCGGACCAGATCAGCCCCTCGCGCAGTGTCCACGTGATCCGGGTCAAATCGGACGAAACGCCGCCATTTGCGAGAGTGGGGACCGATTCGGCCAGCCACGGCACCATGTTGCCCCGGTGGTCGTGCCGGGCGAGCGGCTCCAGTACCAGCGATGCGGCCTCGGTGTCCTTGATGCCCCCGCTCAGATACGGATTGAGCTGCGACGGCGCCTGCCAGTACAGGATGCTGACATGGCCATCGCCGCCCCGTTCGGCACCCGCTGTGCCCGGCAGGATCATTGCCGCCACGATGAGCACGGCAGCTCCCGGTGCGGGAGCCCGTCGGGCAGCCCGACTGACCGGCCATGCCGCATTCCGGGCATTGTCCAGAAAAGAAACGAATCTTGAGATGGCTTGAGGAATGTTCATCAATATTTTGCCGGTGCCGGTTGATGGGGCGAACGGTTCGCTGCATCGCTCGCAGGGCGAAAAGCGACACAGGTTCGATTATACAAATGTACGTCCCGGGAAAACAGAAACCGGCTCCAGGGCCTACTCCGAGAGGTGGCAGGCAGCGAAGTGGCCGGATTCGACGGGCCTCAAGTGCGGCACATCGGTTCGACACCGGTCGTACGCGAATGGGCAACGTGTCCTGAAGACGCATCCCGAGGGCGGATTGGAGGGAGACGGAACATCGCCGGCAAGCAACATTCGCTGGCGGTGGCGCTCGACTTCCGGATTCGGCATCGGCACCGCCGACAACAGTGCGCGCGTGTACGGATGAGCCGGATTCCCGTAGATCTCGTCGCAAAACGCGACCTCGATGATCCGTCCGAGATACATCACGGCAACACGATCAGCGACATGGCGGACCATGCCGAGATCATGGCTGATGAACAGATAGGCAAGGCCGAACTGGTTCTGCAGGTCGTCAAGAAGGTTGACGATCTGGGCCTGGATCGACACGTCGAGGGCAGCGATCGGTTCATCGCAGACGATCAGACGAGGCCTGAGCGCGAGCGCCCGAGCAATACCAATCCTTTGACGCTGGCCTCCCGAGAACTCGTGCGGATACCGGTCTGCAACACTCCGGGCCAGCCCCACCGCATCCAACAGTTTCATGACCCGGCCCCGCCTTGCGCCCTTCGGGCCCTTGCGATGCTCGTCAAGCGGTTCGGCGATGATGTCAAGCACCGTCATGCGCGGATTCAGGCTTTCCTGAGGATCCTGGAACACCATCTGCATGGCCGGCCTGATATCCCGGATGGCGCTCTCCGGGGTGCCCCGGATTTCCCGGTCTCCGAATCGGATCGAACCCGCCGTGGCTGGGACCAGCCCCAGGATGGCGCGGCCCGCTGTCGTCTTGCCGCAGCCCGATTCGCCAACCAGCGCCAAAGTCTCGCCCCGGTGGATCGTGAACGATACTCCGTCCACGGCCCTGACTGTGCCGACACTTCGACGCAGTACTCCCGACAGGACCGGGAAGTGGACTTTCAGCCCCTCGACCGCCAGAAGAGGCGTTCGGCCATCCGGCCCTTCAGCGACGGAAGCACGCGACATCGTGTTCTTCTCCGCATGAATGTCGTTTCGGCACCTCTTCCCTGCACCGCGCAACCGCCTCATCACAGCGTGAATGAAACGGACAGGCCTCGGGCGGGCGATACAGCACGGCGGCCTGTCCGGTGATCGCCATCAGCCTGTCACGCCGGACTCCTCCCGCGTCCGGAACAGACCCTAGCAGGGCCCGGGTGTACGGGTGACTGGCCGCTTCGAACAGCGTGCCGACCCCTGCCTGCTCGACGATCTGCCCGGCATACATGACCATCACGCGATCGGCGAGGCCGGCGATGACGCCAAGATCATGAGTGATCCAGATGATGGCCATGCCGACTTTTTCCCGCAGGCTGCGGACGAGCTCCAGTATCTGCGCCTGAATCGTGACGTCCAGCGCGGTCGTGGGCTCGTCCGCGACGAGCACTTGCGGATCGCAAGCCAATGCCAGGGCGATCATCACGCGCTGGCGCATTCCGCCGGAAAACCGGTGCGGCCAGTCGTTCAGCCGACGGGCGGCATCGGGTATTCCCACGAGATCAAGCAGTTCCACCGCCCGATCACGCGCCTGGACGCGTGTCAGGCCGAGATGGTGGCGCATCGGTTCCATGATCTGGTACCCCACGGTGAGAACAGGATTGAGAGAAGTCATCGGATCCTGGAAGATGAAACCGATCCGGTGTCCGCGAATTGCCCGCAAACGGTCGGGTGGCAGAGACAGGAGCTTCTGTCCGTCGAAACGGACCGCTTCGGCGCTGATCCGGGCCGGAGGAGACGGCAGCAGGCCAAGCAAGGCCATCATCGTCACCGTCTTGCCGGAACCCGACTCGCCGACAACACCCAGCACTTCCCCCGGATGCAATACGAAATTTACGCGATTGACCGCATGGACCACGGCGTCTCTCGAGTGAAACGAGACAGACAGATCGCGGACTTCAAGCAGCGGTTCCCGATTCATGATTTCGGGTCAGGGCATTTTGAGGACAACGCATTGCTGTCGATGGCGCCTGGGGATTGCTGGCATGCTTCCCATGCCGGTTCTTCCAAAAAATGACATCTGCAATCCATCTGCCCACGGGCCCGGGAATGTCGGGCGATTCGGGCGGATTCCGCGTTTCCACAGCACCTCGGCAATTGTGGGGATTGCAAATTGATCATAGCACACGACGGGCGTTTGACATGGGTCGCCGCGGCATCCTTCGTATATACTTGCGCATCAAGATGAAATGCCCGGCGCTGCCGGATCATCCGATTATCGAGTGAATCGACCATGACATTTTCCATTGCAGGGCGTTGCGAAACCACGGGCATGCTGGGGGTCGCGATCACCACCTCGAGCATCAGCGTGGGCGCCCGGTGCCCCCATGCCCGTGCCGGTGTCGGAGCAGTCGCCACCCAGAACGTCACCGACCCCTCTCTGGCTCCGGAGTTGCTCGACCGGCTCGAAGCCGGCATGGCGGCGCCGGAAGCTCTCGACAATCTGTTGCGGAATCTCGAAAACAGCGAATACCGCCAGCTCGTGGTGGTCGACTGCCACGGACGAACCGCATGCCATACCGGAGAGAAAATTCTCGGAATTCATGGCGAGTCGGCCGGTGCCGGGTGCTACGCGGCCGGAAACCTGCTCGCCAACAAACGTGTCCCGGAGGCCATGACCGGCATGTTCGGATCGCTTCCCGGGGTGCATCTGGGCGAACGCCTGATGCGATCCCTCCAGGCGGGTCTGGATGCGGGCGGTGAAATGGGAGAAGTGCATTCGGCCGCCTTGCTGGTTGTCGATGCGCAGCCCTTTCCTCTGGTCGATCTCAGGGTCGATTGGGAGGACGCCGGAGCGGTCGACCGGCTCAGAGCGCTGTGGCGCGCCTATGAGCCGCAGATGCTGGATTACCTGACGCGAGCGGTGAATCCCGCCGACGCGCCGTCCTACGGCGTTCCAGGCGATCTGTGATGCCCGCGAACAGGCCGCACAACACGGCCAATTGCCGCCGCGGGAGCATTGCGAGGGAATGAGCCGATCGCCGTTGGCGTCTACTGGCAGAGCCGGTCCACAAGACGGGACAGAAAGCGGTCGCACCGATCGAGTTCGGACCGCAGAATGAACTCGTCGGGCTTGTGCCCCTGATCCATCGATCCCGGTCCGCAGACCACCACCGGTATTCCCAGGCGATTCCGAAACAGCCCCGCTTCAGTGCCGAAATCGATCTTGGCGAGATCGCCGTGTCCGACCAGGGCGCCCACCAGATCGACGACCTTCGCATCCGGCTCGATCTCGAGCGCCGGATATCGGTTGAACACCTCGATCCGCACATCCGCCCTGTCGAACCGGTCCCGGTGCCTTGCGGCAATGTCACCGGCAGCCTGCCGTATCCGTTCCAGCAGCGCGTCGGCGTCATCCGCCGCAAGATTGCGGATTTCGAACTTGAACTCGCAATAGCTCGGAATGATGTTGAGCGCCGTCCCGCCCCGGATGGTCCCGACATGCAGTGTCGTATGGGGCACCGAGAACCCGTCGTCCCCTCTCCCGGACGCCATGTCGGACTGTATCCTGCGAATCTCGGTGATCATGTCGGAAGCCAGATAGATCGCATTCAGCCCCTTCGTTGTCAGCGCCGAATGCGCCTCGACCCCATAACACCGGCAGATCATTCCCGTCTTGCCCTTGTGGGCAATGCCGATGTGCATCGAGGTGGGCTCTCCCACGATGCAGAATTCGGGTCTCGGCCGGTCGACCTCAAGCATGTCGAGCATCCGCCGAACGCCGATGCAGCCGATTTCCTCATCGTACGAGAACGCCAGATGAATCGGCTGTCCGAGAGGGGCCGTTGCGGCCCGGGGCACCATGGCCAGGACGGAGGCGATGAATCCTTTCATGTCCGTCGAGCCCCGCCCGTAAAGCCGCTCGTCACCCCTCTTCATGCGAAAGGGATCGACCGTCCAGTCCTGCCCTTCCACAGGCACCACGTCGGTGTGCCCCGACAGCATGACGCCGCCGTCCCTTCCCGGGCCGATCACGGCATACAGGTTGAACTTGGTCTGCTCGTCGTTGGCGGTCAGGACGCTGTCGATTCCATACTCTCCAAGATAGTTCCGGACATAATCGATCAGATCAGCATTGCTGTCCCGGCTCACGGTTGGAAAGGCGATCAGCCGCTCCAGGATTTTTTCGGTAGGCGTCATCGGTCCGGGTTCGCGATCTGGAAAGGGGTCGGGCAATCGGGGATGGCTCACTGAAAACGCGGTGCTCCAATCGAAAGCAGATCGGAGATCGAGACGCCGATTTCCCTTCGGACCTGCTCGAACACGCCGGGGTATTTCGTGTAATCGACCAGCAGCTCTTCTCCGATGACATCCCTCGCCACGCCGCCGACACTGCCGAAATCGTCGATCAGCCCGAGCTCTCTCGCCTTGCGCCCGCTCCAGACAAGCCCCGAGAAAATATCCGGATCATCCGCGAGTCGTCCTGATCGTCCGTCTTTCACCGCCTGGATGAACTGGTCGTGGACATCGTCAACCATGGCCTGGACATGCCGGTAATGCTCGGGCTGAACCGGGCTGAACGGATCGAGCATCGACTTGTTGTCTCCCGAATGCACAAGGCGTCGCTCGATCCCGAGTTTTTCCATCGCCCCGGTAAAACCGAATCCGTTCAGTATGACCCCGATCGAACCGACCAGGCTTGAGGGATGGGCATGGATCCGTTCCGCGGCGACCGCGATGTAGTATCCGCCGGACGCGCAGATGTCGCCAATGACGACATGAAACGGCTTTCCGGGATAGCGCGCGCGCAAACGGAGGATTTCCTCGTTGATCCGGGCGGCCTGGACCGGCGTGCCGCCGGGACTGTTGATCGCCAGAATGATTCCCCTGGCATTTTCCGACTCGAACGCCGCTCCCAGACTGTCTATGATGTTGTGCGACGAATACTCCTCCAAGCCGATCACGCCGTCAATCGAGATCAAGGCCGTGTGCGGCTCGAGAATATCCGGGTTCGAATCCTGAAACATCCAGTATGCGATCAGGATCAGGTATCCCACAAAAAACAGTTTGAAAAACAGCCCCCAGCGCCTGCGTATTTTCCTTTCCTTCATGTACTCCATGGCGGCGTAGGCCAGAATCTGGCTGTTTTCGGAACCTTCCTGCGCTGCCTCGCGCGGCAGGTGGGATCTCGAACTGGAGGAACGTCTGAAAATCATGATTTCTCTCGTGTCACGGGCCGACAGCGGCTTTTCGTGGATACCGGGATTCGGAATTCGGATCAGACAACGCCATTTCGGGAAAGCTCCGAAATCGTTGCCGCCTCGTAACCGAGTATATCCTGAAGAATCTGCGCGGAATGCTGACCCAGCATGGGCGGCGCGTTCCGATATGTGACCCCGGTTTGCGAAAAGCGGATGGGATTCGCCACCGACGGCACTGTTCCGGACAACGGGTGCGGCAGATCAATGCGCATGTTGCGGGCCTGGACCTGGGGATGCTCGAACACCTCCTTGATGTTGTTGATGCGGCTGCACGGAACGCCGGATTCCGGCAAAACCCGGATCCAGTGGCCGACCGGCTGTAGCAGGATTCGCCCGGCAAGAATCCGGGCCAGTTCCTCGCGATGCTCCACCCGGGCGGCATTGGTGGAATACCTGGGGTCCGAGCCGAGTTCCGGCGCCTCGAGAAGCCGGCACAGCGACCGGAACTGGGAGTCGTTGCCGACGGCGATGATCACCATGCCGTCCGATGCCTGAAACGGCTGGTAGGTAACCAGATTCGTATTGGCGTTGCCGGTGCGCGCAGGCACCTCCTCTCCGATCAGGTAGTTCATGGCCTGGTTGACAAGCCATCCGACCTGGCAATCCAGTAGCGCGAGATCGATATGCTGGCCGCCTCCGCCCATCGCGCGATGGTAGAGGGCCGACAGGATGGCCGCCGCCCCGTAAAATCCGGTATTGACGTCCGAGATGGGCACTCCGACACGCTGCGGACCGCCTCCGGGACGATCGTCGGACTCGCCGGTGATGCTCATCAAGCCTCCCAGACCCTGAATCATGTAGTCATAGCCCGGTTGATCGGACATCGGGCCGGTCTGGCCAAAGCCCGTGATCGACAGGTAGATCAGGTCCGGATTGATCGAGGACAGGGACGGATAGTCGAGTCCCATCTTCCGCAGCCCTCCCGTCTTGAAATTCTCGACGAACACGTCGCTTTTTGCGACAAGCTGGCGCAGGATGTCGACCCCCTGTTCCGTCTTGAGGTTGAGTGTGACCGAATACTTGTTGCGATTGGCGCAGAAGAAATACGCCGCCTGATCCGTTTGTCGGCCCTCGGAATCCCTGAGCCAGGGCGGCCCCCAGTGCCGGGTGTCGTCCCCGCCCCGGGGGTGTTCGATCTTGATGATTTCGGCACCCAGGTCGCCAAGCAGCTGGGTGCACCAGGGCCCGGCCAGGATTCGCGTCAGATCAAGGACGCGAATCCCTTCAAGGGGCCCGGTCATCCATCAAGCCTTTCAAACAGTCCCGCGATCCCCTGGCCGCCGCCGATGCACATGGTCGCCACCGCGTAGCGGCCTTTCGTCCTTTCGAGTTCGGAAATCGCCTTCTCGGCAATGATGACGCCGGTCGCTCCGATCGGATGTCCGATCGAAATCCCGCTTCCGTTCGGATTCAGCTTGTCGTCCGGAAGCTCGAGGTCTCTCGCCACGGCGATCGCCTGGGCGGCAAATGCCTCGTTGACTTCCCACACGTCAATGTCGGCCACATCGAGGTCGATGTCCTGAAACAGATTCCGTACCGCCGGAACCGGACCGATTCCCATGTATTTCGGCTCGACCCCGGCAAAGGCGTACTTGACCAGCCGGGCCCGCGGACGGATTCCCTGGGATTCCGCCTGCCTCGCATCCATCAGCACCATGGCTGCGGCACCGTCATTGATTCCGGACGCATTGCCGGCGGTCACGCTTCCGTCAGGCTTGAACACGGGTCTCAGCTTTTGCATTTGGCCGATTTCGGCGTCGAACCGGACATGCTCATCCTGATTGAACTCCGTGGTGCCCTTCCGGCTTTTCAACTCCAATGTCAGGATCTGGTCGGAGAAATGGCCATTTTCTATCGCATTTTGGGCCCTGCGGTGACTGGTGACGGCCAATTCGTCCTGCTCTTCCCGGCTGACTTCCCATTTTTCAGCGACATTTTCAGCCGTGACTCCCATGTGGTATTTCTCCATCGGACAATGCAGCGCGCCGACCATCATGTCGAGCAGTTTCCCGTCGCCCAGCCGGTTGCCGAACCGGGCACCGGCCGCCAGATACCCTCCCCTCGACATCGCCTCGGTTCCGCCTGCCACCGCGGTGTGGCACACGCCAAGCTGAATCTGCTGTGCCGCCGTGACGATCGCCTGCATGCCGCTCCCGCACAGCCTGTTCACGGTCACGCAAGGGGTGGAATGATGCAGCCCTCCCTCAAGAGCGGCGACACGCGAGACGTACATGTCCCTTGGCTCGGTATGGATGACGTTGCCGATCGCGCAATGCCCGACGGTTTCAGGATCAATCCCGGCTCTTCGCACAGCCTCCTTGACTACAAGTCCTCCCAATTCTCCCGGGGCGTGATTCTTGAGGCTTCCTCCAAAATCACCGACTGCGGTTCTGACCCCGCTTACCACTACTACTTCGTTCATGACAAAAAAATCTCCGTACCACGTTGATTGAAAAAATATTCGTTATCTTGCTGTATTGGCCTTCACCAACATGTTCATGCCCCGGCTGCCGGTGCAACACAGCAAGCAAGGACTTGACAAGGGAGTGCTTGGTCCTGCGCCTCGGAATACCACTTCGCGCAGCGGTTTTGGGCAATTGGAAAGTGTAGCATATCAGGATGAGAGTCGATAAGAGCCCCCATCCGTGTGCAGGGCTAATTTATGTTCTGGCAAGGTTGAGTGGTTATGCGGCGGATGGCGCTGGCGCAAGGCGGGGGATTTTGTGTCAGCATCATGTAATCGAGCAGCACTCTTGCGTTGCAGCGTAACTGCCGCAGGGCGGGTGCGGCGGCTTTGCCGAAGCGTCGGGTGGTGGCGATCGCGAAGCGGTGCAGTCATGTTTTCCGGCTCGAACCCCTTGCGAATGCGGCATTGGTCTTCATGCCGGTTGTCCGGCTCGTCGAGAGTGCGGGCACGGTTTCGACGGTCCAGTGGCCGCGGTGACGGACGGGCAAGATGCGGGCATCGGCCTGATCGGGATTGAGCGAAGCGATGCCGATGCAGGTTTCCCGGGATTGTCTGGCGACCTTATCCTGTTGATGGCATTCGATGTCGCACAGTACTTCGAATACAGCCGTCGGCGCACCGTCGCCTGATCCCGTCGCCTCCCGTCCGCGTGCGTCGCCGCGCGCCGCGGCGCAGCACCCGCAGCGCGCATTGTGCCAGCAGCCTGGCGTCCAGCCACGGGCCCATGGTCTCGATATAGCGCAGGTCGCAGCGCAGCTTCCGTTCCGGGTCCCGGTGGCCCGCGCCGCGGGCCTGGGCCAATCCCGCGATCCCCGGCAGTACCCACAGCCGCTCCGCGAACCCCGGAATCTCCCGTTCGATCCGCACCGCCAGTTCCGGGCGCTCCGGGCGGGGGCCCACCAGGCTCATCTCGCCCCGCGCCACGTTCACTGCCTGGGGCAGTTCGTCCAGGTGCCAGCGCCGCAGGAACCGCCCCGCCCGGGTCACCCGGGGGTCGCGCCGCGCCGCCCAGACCGGACCGGTGCCGTTCTCCGCCCCGTCCGCCATGGTGCGGAACTTGAGCATCGTGAACACCCGCCCTCCGCGCCCGAGGCGCGTCTGCCGGTACAGCGCCGGGCCCGGGCTGTCCAGCCGGATCGCCAGCGGGACCAGGACGGCGAGGACGATCCACAGCGGCAGCAGGAGCAGGGCGGCGGAAATCAGAATCCCCAGATCGAAGGGACGCTTCCAGGCGGCGCGCACACGCCGGGCGGCGCTCCTTTCGATGCCTTGTGGTGTCTTTCCGTGCCGACCGGTCCACCGCGACAGTCTGCCCGCTTCTGCCGAGCCCGTCAAAACCGCATCCACAGGTGGAGGCGCAGGGCGTTCTTCGGCTCGGC
>VYGS01000103.1 GCA_009841725.1 Gammaproteobacteria bacterium | reverse complement strand
CGATCGTCCCAACATTCACGTGCGGCTTCGTCCGCTCAAACTTCTCTTTCGCCATTTGCTTGCCTCTTTAGGAAAACGACTAAATATTCGGGTAAAAATCTATGCGGCATTCCTGACTGTGCAGGCTATGTTCTCGGGTACCGGCGCGTATCGCCTGAACTCCATCGAGTAGCTGGCCCGACCCTGGGTCGCCGACCTCAGGGCGGTTGCATACCCGAACAGTTCCGACAAAGGGACCTCGGCGCGGATCGTCTTTCCGGCCGGAGAATCCTCAAGTTCGTGGATCAGCCCGCGACGCGCATTCAGGTCGCCGTTGACGCTGCCCATGTAATCTTCGGGTGTCACCACTTCCACAGACATGATCGGCTCCAGCAATTGGGGATCAGCCTTGCGGGACGCTTCCCTGAAGGCCATCGAGGCCGCGGCCTTGAAGGCGTGTTCCGATGAGTCGACTTCGTGATAGGAGCCGAAATACAGCACCGCCCTGACGTCGATCACCGGATACCCTGCGACGACGCCCGCCTGCATGCCGGCCTGAATGCCCTTGTCGACAGACGGGATGTATTCCCTCGGAATCACGCCGCCCTTGATCTCGTCGACGAACTCATAGCCGGAGCCGGCTTCCCCGGGTTCCAGACGGATGCATACATGGCCATACTGGCCCCGTCCCCCCGTCTGCTTCACATACTTGTATTCGTGCTCCACCGTCTTGTTGACCGTCTCGCGGTAGGCCACCTGGGGCCGGCCGATATTGGCATCGACATTGAACTCCCTCTTCAACCGGTCGACGATGATGTCGAGATGCAGTTCCCCCATGCCGGAAATGATGGTCTGGCCGGATTCTTCATCGGAGCGGACCCGGAACGACGGATCCTCCTTCGCGAGCTTGGCGAGCGCCACGCCGAGTTTTTCCTGGTCGGATCGGGTCCGGGGCTCCACGGCCTGCGAAATCACCGGTTCCGGAAAATCCATCTGCTCCAGAATGACCGGCGAGGCGGGATCGCACAGCGTATCGCCCGTGGTCACGTTTTTCAGGCCCACCGTCGCCACGATGTCTCCTGCGGAGACCTGGTCGACATCCTGCCGGTCGTTCGAGTGCATCTGGAGTATGCGCCCGATCCGTTCTTTTTTCCCCTTCAACGGATTCATCACCATGGTTCCGGTCTTCAGGGTTCCCGAATAGATGCGCAGGTAGACCAGCTGGCCGAAGAAGGGATCGGACATCAGCTTGAAGGCCAGAGCCGAAAAGGGCTCCTTGTCGTCGGCGCGGCGAACCACCGCTGTCGTTCCGTCGACGCCATGCCCCTCGATCGCCGGCACGTCGAGCGGGGCCGGGAGATAGTCGATGATTCCATCGAGCAAGGCCTGTACGCCCTTGTTACGGAATGCCGAACCGCAAAACACCGGGATGATTTCGTTGCGCAGGGTGAGTGCCCGCACGCCGGCCCTGATCTCGGACTCGTCCAGTTCCCCGGTATCCAGGTACCTGTCCATGAGCATCTCGTTTCCTTCCGCGGCGGTCTCCATCAGCCGGGCGCGGGCATCCCGGCAAGCGGGAACCAGGTCGTCCGGAATGTCGGCGTACTCGAACTCGACCCCCATGTTCTCCTCGCTCCAGTAGATTGCCTTCATCATGACCAGATCGACAATACCCCGGAAGCCGTCTTCGGCACCGACATTCATCTGCATCAGGACCGGCCGGCCGCCCAGGCGCGTCCTGATCTGTTCCAGCACACGGGGCAGATCGGCCCCGGCCCGGTCCATCTTGTTGACGAACGCAAGTCTCGGCACCCGGTACTTGTCGGCCTGGCGCCAAACCGTCTCGGACTGGGGCTCCACGCCGCCTACCGCGCAAAAAACCGCGATCGCCCCGTCCAGAACGCGCAGGGCCCGCTCGACTTCGATGGTGAAATCGACATGACCGGGGGTATCGATAATGTTGATCCGATACCGGTCACGGTTTCCGTCCATGCCCGACCAGAAGCAGGTGGTGGCGGCGGACGTGATCGTGATCCCGCGTTCCTGCTCCTGCTCCATCCAGTCCATGACGGCGTTGCCATCATGAACCTCGCCGATCTTGTGGGAAATGCCCGTGTAGAACAGCACACGCTCGGTGGTCGTGGTCTTGCCCGCATCAATGTGGGCCATGATGCCGATGTTGCGGTAACGGTCCAGCGGTGTGATGCGTTGCGCCATGGTCGTGACTTGGGAATTTCGCCTAAAACCGGTAATGCGAAAAGGCCTTGTTGGCTTCGGCCATCTTGTGGGTGTCCTGGCGCTTCTTGACCGCACTGCCCCGTTCCTGGGACGCGTCCATCAACTCCCCGGCCAGCCGCACGGTCATCGACTGCTCGTTCCTCTGCCTTGCCGCGGAGACCAGCCAGCGCATGGCCAGCGCCATCTGGCGGCTCGGCCGGACCTCGACCGGAACCTGATACGTGGCGCCGCCGACCCGGCGGCTCTTGACCTCCACCGCCGGACTGACATTGTCCAGCGCGGACGTGAAGACCTCGACGGGATCCTCGCTGCCCTTTTCCCGGATAATGTCCAACGCGCCGTACATGATCCGTTCTGCCACGGATTTCTTCCCGTCATGCATCATGATGTTGATGAATTTCGCGATGGTCCGATTCTTGTATTTCGGATCGGGAAGTATCTTTCGCGTTGGAACTTCTTTACGTCTTGGCATTGTCAATACCGTATCAAATTCAATGCTTGCCTGCCTTATGGCAAACCGAGCGAACACCTCACGGAACCCGCCCCGCTGATCAATTCACTACAACATTCATTCGACTCCCGCCACCGGTTCGCTCCGAACCGGAACCGTTCGCCATCCTGCCCCCGTTTCGGGTGATCTCAGTATGGCGGACCGTGTCCGATTCCTTGAAACCGCAAACCGGGACCGGGTCCGAATGCACCAGGCTCAGGACTTGGGCCGCTTCGCTCCATACTTGGAGCGTCCCTGACGCCTGTCAGAAACGCCGGAAGTATCCAGCGCGCCACGCACGGTGTGATACCGGACACCCGGCAGGTCCTTGACCCTTCCACCTCTTAGCAAGATGACAGAGTGTTCCTGCAGATTGTGTCCCTCCCCACCGATATATGTCGTCACTTCATAGCCGTTGGTCAAGCGAACCCGGGCAACCTTCCGCAATGCCGAGTTCGGCTTCTTGGGTGTGGTCGTATAGACGCGCGTGCACACCCCCCGCTTCTGCGGACAGGACTGCAATGCCGGAACATTCGACTTTTTTATCTGTCGACGGCGCGGCGATCTGACCAGTTGGTTCAAAGTCGGCATTCGATAAAATCCCTGATTCGTCTTGACCTGATTCAAATGTCGACCATGCGGTTTGGCATCCGAATCCGGCGCCCTGCCCCGTGGTCGTTACTTATGAATTTAAGGGCGCTGATTCTATGTCCAGAAGAGTCTCATGTCAAGGATATAACCCCGCTTTTTCAGGCTTCCGACGAAATCACTGATCGGGCTGGAGAACCTCCTTGTCCGGCACCAGGGCGCCACCCAGATCCTGGGCTGGCAGGAGTTCGTCGTCCCCGCTGCCGGACGGACTGCCCATCAGGAACGCGGCAAACTCGTCATCGGCATCCATTCCCGACTTGCGGGAGCGTTTTCTCGCCTCGTGATGCTCCATGCCGGTACCGGCCGGTATCAACCGACCCACAATGACATTTTCCTTCAGCCCCCGAAGATGGTCGATCTTGCCGTTGATGGAGGCGTTGGTCAGCACCCGGGTGGTTTCCTGGAACGAAGCCGCCGAAATGAACGATTCGGTCGTCAGCGACGCCTTGGTGATCCCGAGCAGCACGGGCGCATAGGTCGCCTGGCGCTTCCCGTCTTCGGCGAGCTGGTCGTTCAACTCCAGAATGGAAGATTTCTCGACCTGCTCATCCGGGAGGTACTTGCTGTCCCCGGGATCGATGATCCGGACTTTTCTCAGCATCTGCCGGACAATCACCTCGATGTGCTTGTCGTTGATCGTGACACCCTGCAACTGATAGACATCCTGAACCTCGTTCACGACATAATCGGTCAGAGCCTCCACGCCGAGGTGCTCGAGGATATCGCCGGCCAGAGGAGGCCCGTCGACGATCACTTCTCCCTTTTCCACCATCTCGCCTTCAAATACATTGATTCGCCGGGTCTTGGGCACGAGCATGGAATCGGTTTCGCCATCGCTGCCGGTAATCAGCAGCCTGTGCTTGCTCTTGGTGTCCTTGCCGAAGGAAATCACCCCGTCCCGGGAAGCCATGATGGCCGGCTCCTTCGGCTTTCGCGCCTCAAACAACTCGGCCACCCTGGGCAAGCCGCCGGTAATGTCCTGCGTCTTGGAGGATTCCTGCGGTATCCGGGCGATCACGTCCCCGCTGTGAATCTGCTGCCCGTCCTCTACCATGACGATCGAGTCGGGCGGCAGATGATAGCGGGCATCCACATCGGTTCCGGGAATCTTGATCGGCTTGTCGGACATGTCGACCAGTGAAATCGTCGGCTTGATGTCCAGCGCGCTGCCCCGGCGACGTTGCGGGTCGATGATGACATAGGTGCTCTTCCCGGTCAGATCGTCCGTCTGCTTGGTGACGGTCACCCCTTCCTCCAGTCCGGAAAACTCGACCTTTCCGTTCACCTCGGAGACGATCGGGTGGGTGTGCGGGTCCCAGGTCGCCACGATATCGCCAATCTCGACGGACGAGCCTTCCTTGACGCCCAGCACGGCTCCGTACGGCAGCTTGTGGCGTTCGCGATCGCGCCCCTTGTCGTCTTGCACGATCAATTCCGCCGAACGGATCACCACGACATGGTTGCCATCGGTATTTTTGACAAGCTTGGCGCCTTTCAGGTGAATTCGGCCGGAATTCTTCAACTCCACGTTGCTGACCACCGAGGAGCTCGATGCCGCTCCGCCGATGTGGAACGTTCTCATGGTCAACTGCGTTCCCGGCTCGCCGATCGATTGTGCGGCGATCACGCCGACCGCCTCGCCGACATTGATCTGGTGGCCCCGGCCCAAATCCCGGCCATAGCATTTCGAGCAGACCCCGTAACGCGTCTCGCAAGTCACCGCCGAGCGTACCTTCACTTCGTGGATGTTCGCCGCCTCGATGCGCCGGATCGCCTTCTCATCGATCATCTCGTCCCGGGACACCAGGATTTCACCCGATTCCGTATCAATCAGATCCTCGGTCGGGAAGCGTCCGAGAATCCGATCGGCCAACGGCACCACGACATCGCCGCCCTGAACCTGGGCTTCCCTGAGGAGGCCGTGTTGCGTTCCGCAATCCTCCTCGACGATCACCAGATCCTGGCAGACATCAACCAGCCGCCGTGTCAGGTAGCCCGAATTGGCGGTTTTCAGAGCGGTATCCGCCAGACCCTTGCGCGCTCCATGGGTCGAGATGAAGTACTGCAGCACGTTCAGCCCCTCGCGAAAGTTGGCCGTGATCGGGGTTTCCATGATCGTTCCGTCCGGCTTGGCCATCAGCCCGCGCATGCCGGCCAGCTGCCGGATCTGCGCCTGGGAACCCCGTGCGCCCGAATCGGCCATCATGTAGATCGAGTTGAACGAGTCCTGCTCGATTTCCTTCCCGTCCTCGCCCGCGACCCGGTCAATCCCGATTTCCTTCATCATCGAGTTGCCGACCTGCTCGCTGGTGCGGGTCCAGATATCGACCACCTTGTTGTATCGCTCACCGTCCGTCAGCAGCCCGTCGTCGTATTGCTGCTTGATTTCAACGACTTCTGCATTGGCCTGGTCAAGAATTCCGGCCTTGCCCCCGGGAATGACCATGTCGTCGACACCGATCGATATTCCGGAATAGGCGGCCATCCTGAATCCCACGTACATGAGCTGGTCGGCAAATATGACGGTTTCCTTGAGGCCAACCTCCCGATATGCCGTGTTGATCAGATCGGAGATGGTCTTCTTCTTCATGGGCCGGTCGATCAGCTCGAACTTCAGTCGGCGCGGCAGTATTTCGGACAGCAGGGCCCGGCCCACCGTGGTCTCGACAACTGCCTGCTCCCCCGTCTCGACACCTTCATCGTCATACACCGGCATCCGTACCTTGATCCGGGCATGCAGATGCGCCTGCCGGGTCTCGAAAGCACGGCACACTTCGTTGACATTCGCAAAATAGCCGCCGGTTCCCTTCGCACTGACGTGCTCCCGGGTCATGTAGTACAGGCCAAGAACGATATCCTGGGACGGCACGATGATCGGCTCTCCGTTGGCGGGCGAGAGGATGTTGTTGGTCGACATCATCAGGCTTCTTGCTTCAAGCTGCGCCTCGATCGACAACGGAACGTGAACCGCCATCTGGTCGCCGTCAAAGTCCGCATTGTATGGCGCGCACACCAGCGGATGCAGCTGGATCGCCTTGCCTTCGATCAGAACCGGCTCGAAAGCCTGTATCCCCAGCCTGTGAAGGGTCGGCGCGCGGTTCAGCATGACCGGGTGCTCGCGAATCACCTCCTCGAGGATGTCCCAGATCTCCGGGCTTTCGTTCTCCACCATCTTCTTGGACTGCTTGATGTTCGAAGTCAGGCCCCGTCCTTCCAGCTTGCTGAAGATGAAAGGCTTGAACAGTTCCAGCGCCATCTTCTTCGGCAAACC
>VYGS01000002.1:5406-6758 GCA_009841725.1 Gammaproteobacteria bacterium | reverse complement strand
CATCTGAACCACGATAAATCCTGTCAACAGGGATATGGCCTCCAGTCCAAAATAAACAAGCCCGATCCCGATTCCGCCGCCAATCGCGACCAGCTTGAGCACGAGTCCCGAAAAAATCGGCACCAGCGCTGCGCCGCTTCCGGTGGCCGCAACGCGGCTTGAGCGCCGGACGCTCCGCGCGCTGAGCATTGTCCCGCCGACGGCCAGAAGCGATCCGTAAATCGCCGCTGCCAACCGGCCCGCCACGCCTTGCGGCATCCACAGCATCGCGTGGGCCAGAACAATCAGCACCACCGCCGAAGCGGCGATCCCCTGCAACAGCAAAACCTGTCTGACCGTCCCTTTCAGATCGTGCCGTTTATGCGCGGACAAACCCGACATTGCTGCACTGCCAAACGGCCAGCATCAAGAGCGCGGAATTATAGGAAATCGCTTCGCAAAAATCAACACGAGGTCGGTGCCCCGGATGCCTTCATCCGACCGGGAGGACGTTTTCACAGCAGCGAAATGCCGCTACTTGATCCGCTCGATGATTCCGTCCAGCTCATCCAGGGAATGATAGTGGATGATCAGCCTCCCCTTTCGCGGGCCATGCTTGATGTCGACCTTCGCGCCGATCCGGATGGACAGGCTGTCCACGAGACTGACGATGTCCTGATCCAGCTTCGGGGTTTTTTTCCCGCCGCCGCCGGCATCTTTTTCCAGCCGTTTGACCAGCGCTTCCGCCTGCCTGACCGACAGGCCCCTGCTGAAAATCGCCTGGGCCGCCTCGTGCTGCGTTTCCCGGGGCAGCGCAAGCAGTGCCCGGGCATGACCCATGTCCAGCTTCCCCGCCTCCAGCATGTTCCGGGTCTTTTCCTCCAGGGACAGCAGTCTCACGAGATTGGTGATCTGCGACCTCGAGCATCCGACAACTTCCGACACCTGGTCATGAGTCAGATCGAAATCCTCGAGCAGGCGCCTGAATCCCCGCGCCATTTCGACTGCGTTGAGATCCTTGCGCTGGATGTTTTCGACCAGGGCCACCGCCATGGCGGCCCTGTCCTCGATCTCCCGGACCACCGCGGGAACCGTCCTCAGGCCGGCCAGCTGGGCGCTGCGCCAGCGGCGCTCGCCGGCCACGATTTCATACTGGCCCTCCCCCGTCTCCCGGACCAGCAGCGGCTGCAGTATGCCCTGGGCCCGGATCGACTCGGCAAGCTCTTCGAGCGACTCCTTGTCAAAATGGCTTCTGGGCTGGTATTTTCCCTGCGTGATCTGCTCGATCGGAATATCGTGCAGACGGCCGGCATCCGGGCCCGGACCGGCCGGCTCGGCAGAAGGATTCTCGAAGGACTGCGTGGTGACCTTGA
>VYGS01000002.1:0-5396 GCA_009841725.1 Gammaproteobacteria bacterium | reverse complement strand
TTTCTGGACCATCAGCCGATTCCCTCTTGCGGGGTGTTGTGCGACGACGGATCCCTGCGCAGCACTTCGCTCGCCAGCGCCACGTATGCCTTGGAGCCCGAGCAGCCGCGATCGTATTCGAGGATCGGCTTGCCGTAGCTCGGGGCTTCCGCCAGTCTCACGTTTCTGGGGATGATCGTCCGGTACAGGCTGTTCGGAAAATGCTCTCCAAGCTGCTCGGAGACCTCGATCGACAGGCTGGTGCGGACATCGTGCATGGTTCTCACGAGCCCGGCCGTCTTGAGGCCCGGGTTCAGCCGCTGCCGGACCAGATCAATCGTCCGGATCAGGTTCGACAGGCCTTCCAGCGCATAGTATTCGCACTGGACCGGGACCAGGACCTCGGTGGCCGCCGCCAGGGCGTTGATTGTCAGGATATTCAGTGTCGGCGCACAGTCGATCAGCACGAACCCGTAATCCGGGAGTATTCCGTCCAGCGCCTGCTTCAGCCGGAGATCCTTGTTCGGCAGCGATTCCAGCTCGACCTGCGCACCGGCCAGGTCCGGATGGGACGGCACCACCATGAATCCGAACCCGGTCTTGCAGACGATATCTCCCATTTTCCCGGCGCCCAACAGGACATCGTAGACGCTGGCCTCGAGCTGGTGCACGGAGATGCCGCATCCTCCGGTGGCATTGCCTTGCGGATCCATGTCGACCAGCAGGACCCGGGAACCCGCATGGGCAAGAGTGGACGCGAGGTTGACCGCCGTCGTGGTCTTTCCCACTCCGCCTTTCTGGTTGGTGATCGCGATGATTCGGGGCATGTTCAGAACTCTATCACAACCAGATTTCTTTCTGCATCGAGGAATGGAACCCGCAATTCTACAACGGTCGCGTTCCGAATGCCGTCATGCCTCAAGGCATCGACTTCGGCTTCGGGACTTCTGCCCTTCATGATCAGCAGCCGAGATCCCGCGCTGCACAGGGGCGCGGTCTGCTCGACCAGCCGCTGGACGGGGCCGACCGCGCGTGCCACATGGGTGTCGAATTTCCGGTCGGGCCGGTATTTCTCGATCCTTTCCCTGGCCACGGCGACGTTGGGAAGGTCGATCCGGGCGGCAACGTGACCGAGGAACTCGGCCTTCTTCCTCCGGCTGTCGAGCAAGACCGTCTGCATGTCCGGATGCGCAATCGCCAGGGGCAGTCCCGGAAATCCGCCCCCGCTGCCGATATCGAGCAACCGGGCTCCCCTGAGATAGGGGGAAACGGACAGGGAATCGAGCACATGCCGCACGATCATCTGCTCCGGATCCAGAACCGAGGTCAGGTTGATCCGCCGACCCCATCTCGACAGGTGCTGGGCGTGCAGCCAGAGCGCATCCAGCTGGCCCTCCGACAGCCGGAGCTTCAACCGTTCGCATCCCTGCGCAAGCAGGCGGCGTTCCGGTGCCCCGGTTGTCCGTTTGGTTGGTGGCATCGGCCCGGTCGGCATCGGCAGCCGGCCTCAGCCGCTCCCGCAATTCCGGCGATGTCCGGCAGAGTCCGGGGTTGGCGAAGGATGGCTACAGCACCTCATACACGTACGCCGTGGTCAGAATCTCGGGCTCTCCCACCGGCATCGCCGAATATTCCGCGGACTCGTAAATCCTCTTCCACATCCCGGCGCTTTCATATTGCGCCAGAGCCGCCGGATAGGCGGGGTCCACATCATCATCCGTTCTCAGGTTGACGATGATCTTTCCGCCCCTGCGGGTCACCCTGATGATTTCCTCGAAGGAGTGGGCCGGCGCATGTCCCGGAGTGATGGTGCCCACGGTGATCGCGTTGGCGAAGGCGTTATCGTCAAAATCCAGCCTCTGGCCGAGAATCATCTGGCGAAGATCGGAGTAGATGCCCTTCTCCCTGGCCACGCCCAGCATGCCCTCCGACATGTCGATGCCCACGATTCCGTCGTAGCCTGCGATGGAAAGCAGTTCGCTCTGCAGGCCGGTGCCGCAGCCGGCGTCCAGGATCGGCCCTTCTCCGGGTTCGACGAACCGCGTGAAGACTGCAGCGGCGACGAAAGGAAACCGCGCCCCCCAGGACAGGACATCGTGCTCATATTGGCGCGCCCAGTCGTCATACGCCTTCTCGGACTCCTCGAGCGACGTCGCGCCGTAGACGTTTTCGATGATTTCGTGCCGTTTTTTCGACATGTCGGGCAAGCGGTTGCGGTGCGTATGCCTTCGCGAACGGGGCTACTCCGGCAGCAGCGGCCCGTGGGAAATCAGCTCGCGCGTTTCGGGCAGATCGGCATACTTCCTGAAATTTTCGATGAATCGTCCAGCCAGATTCCGCGCCTTGCGATCCCATTCATCGGGATCGCGGTACGTGTTTCGCGGATCAAGAATCGAACTGTCCACGCTGTCTATCCGGTCCGGGATCGCCAGATTGAAGTACGGCAGAACACGATAGCTCGCATTTTCGATTTCTCCGTCCAGTATGGCGGAGATGATCCGCCTTGTGGCCTGGATGGAAATCCGCTTTCCGGAACCGTTCCAGCCCGTATTGACCAGGTAGGCGCTTGCCCCGTGCGCCTCCATCTTGCGCACCAGTTCCTGCGCGTAACGAATCGGATGCAGGCTGAGAAATGCCGCACCGAAACAGGCCGAGAAGGTTGGAGCCGGCTCGTCGACTCCAAGCTCCGTCCCGGCCAGTTTCGACGTGAATCCGGAGAGGAAATGATATTTTGTCTGTTCCGGGGTCAGTTTCGCGACCGGGGGCAGCACGCCGAAGGCGTCCGCCGAGAGAAAGATCACCTGGCTCGCATGCCCGCTCTTCGAGACGGGCTTGACGATATTGTCGATATGATGGATCGGGTAGGAAACCCGCGTGTTCTGGGTTTTCGCGTCGTCGTCGTAATCAATGCTCCCGTCGTCGCGGACCACGACATTCTCGAGCAGGGCGTCCCGGCGGATCGCATTGTAGATGTCCGGCTCGGCCTCCTTGCTCAATCCGATCGTCTTGGCATAGCACCCGCCCTCGAAATTGAAAATCCCCTCGTCGTCCCAGCCGTGCTCGTCATCACCGATCAGCTGCCTGGCCGGATCCGCGGAGAGCGTAGTCTTGCCTGTTCCCGAAAGGCCGAAGAATATGGCGGTATCGCCGTCCGGAGAAGTGTTCGCCGAGCAATGCATGGAGGCGATGCCGCGCAGCGGAAGAAGATAGTTCATCATCGAGAACATTCCTTTTTTCATCTCTCCGCCATACCAGGAACCGCCGATGAGCTGCATCTTCTCGCTCAGGTTGAAGACAACGAAATTCTCCGAATTCATGCCCATTTCCCGCCAGTCCGGATTCGTGCACTTGGCCCCGTTCAGCACCGTGAAGTCGGGCTCGAAGTTCTCGAGTTCCTCCTCGCTGGGACGAATGAACATGTTCTTGACAAAATGCGCCTGCCAGGCGACCTCCATCACGAATCGGACCGACAGCCGGGTATTCGGGTTGGCGCCGCAGTACCCGTCAACGATGAACAGGCGCTTGCCCGAGAGCTGCCGCCCGACCAGTGCCTTCAGCCGGTCCCAGTTTTCGGATCCGAGCGGCTTGTTGTCGTTCTTGCCCTGGTCCGACCACCAGAACGTGTCACGCGTGATCCCGTCGCGGACGATGTACTTGTCGTTGGGCGAGCGTCCGGTGAACTTTCCGGTATCGACGGAAACGGCTCCGCTGTCGGTCAAGATCCCCTTCTCGAAGCCTTCAAGACCGGACCGGGTCTCTTCGTCGAAAAGCAGGTCGTAGCTCGGGTTGTAGATGATCTCTGTCGTGCCCTCAATGCCGTAACGGGAGAGGTCTATCTGTTTGTGCATAACGAAAATGATAAGGAATCCTGTAACCAGAACTCATCCCCAAATGCGGGTTTTAACATAAACCGGAACAAAATTACATGACCGAAATCACGCGGCGAAAGGACCGGGATGCCCGATGCCCGTGCCGCAAATCCAGTCCGGGTGCGGGAGACAATTCCCCTATAATACCTTCCTTAATGCATGGCTGCCCCGGATTGTGGCGCACCCCGGTTTGCCGGAGGTGTTGTAATGCCGCCGATCCCGCGTAAAATCGCCTTTCGGGCTACACGGCCCCGGCCGGCAGTGCTTGTCAACCTATCCAGACAACAGAACAAATGATCCACGAATGTCCCGTTTGCGGAGCCGAGCTGGAACTCGGATCCGGTCTGATCAAGGGCGAACTTCTTGAATGCGACGAGTGCGGTTCGGAACTTGAGGTCGTCTCCGATGATCCCCTGACACTGGCAGAAGCCCCCGAGGCCGAGGAAGATTGGGGACAATAAACATCGGCTTCCTGCATTCCCTGGTCAGGAAAGAGGAAAAGCTTCTGCTCGCCGAGTTCGGCAAGCACCCGGACGTTTCCGTGGTGATGCTGGATGACCGGGAACTGGTGTTTGACCTGTGCACGGTTCCTCCGCTCGATGCGATCATCGAGCGGAGCATCAACCATTCGCGTGCGCTTCACGCCTTGCGCCTGTTCGACAGCCTGGGCATTCCCTGCGTCAACAGCTACCGGGTCGCCCAGATTTGCGGCGACAAGATTCTCACCGCCGTGGCCCTTCGGGATCACGGCATTCCCCAGCCCGATCTCAGAATCGCGTTCACCGAGGATTCGGCGCTCAAGGCCATCGAGGAGATCGGCTACCCGGCCGTCCTGAAGCCGGTCGTCGGGTCGTGGGGGCGGCTGCTTTCGAAAGTGAACGACCGGGACGCCGCCGAAACCATCCTTGAGCACAAGACGGTACTCGGCAGCTACCACCACTCGATTTTCTTCATCCAGAAGTACATCAGAAAACAGGGCCGGGACATCCGCGCCTTCGTGGTCGGAGACGAGTGCATCGGCGCAATCTACCGCCATTCTGACCACTGGATCACCAATACCGCCCGGGGCGCAACGGCCGCCAACTGTCCGGTCCATCCCGAACTCGCCGACCTGTGCGTACGAACCGCCGTGGCGGTGGGCGGCGGCGTCCTCGCCATCGATCTCTTCGAGACCGGGGAAGGGCTGCTGGTCAACGAGGTCAACTACACCATGGAATTTCGAAACAGCATCGACACGACCGGGGTGAACATTCCGGCCCGGGTGGCCGACTACGTCATCGCCCGTGCCCGCGCCGGGAGCCGGGCATGATGCCGACGACCGGCGAGTCCCGAACGGAGCCATGAGCACCGATCACCCGGTCACGGTCAGCATCGCCGGCGGCAGCGGCTACGGCGGTGGCGAGCTCGTCCGGCTGCTGCGCGGCCATCCCGGCGTCCGGATCCGGCAGGTGACGTCCGAGCGGTTTGCCGGCAAGCGGATCGATACCGTTCATCCGAATCTCAGGAAGGCAACGACCCTGAGATTCTCACCGATCGCCGATCTTGAAC
>VYGS01000102.1 GCA_009841725.1 Gammaproteobacteria bacterium | reverse complement strand
ACCCGAACCGGGATTGCGTCTTGCGGTTCTTCCTGTCGACGTGCCCGCATTCATGGCACGTCCGGCTGGTGTTCTTGGGATCGACCTCGACCACTTCCATCTTGTAGGCCAGCTTCCGCCTCAGACCCGACCATCCGGTCTTGAGGATCTCGCGGTTCAATCCCGACTTGGCCTTGACGCTCTTTCCCGGATTCTCCACTGTGCCTTGAGCCGATTTCGTCATCCCCCGGGCGTTCAGATCTTCGACTGCCGCATATTGATACCGGTCGGCGATCTTTCGCGATTCCCGATGCTGCCAGTCGCTGCGGATGCTGAAGAACGACACCTCGGGCTTCGGGTTCGAGTCATCCTTGCGCCAGGCCTCCATCATCGCCTTGTTGAGGCTCAGGAAATGATTCCCCACATACCGCGTCGCACCCATGCACCGGCACAACAGGTCGGCCTTGCCGCGAGACTTGGGATAAAGCCGGTATCGGATGTTTCGATAAACCATCGAGTGGATTATAACTTATTGCTTCAAAAGACTAAATCCATAAATGGCCGATACATTGTCAACCATTCTTTATAAGCCCCGATTATATCCCAGTGCGTGGGGATCAGTTGGCAAGCCGCTCGATCCGTTCCGCCTTGCGATATCCCTTGGGCAGAGGCTTGCCCCGGGACGCCCTGTCGTGGCTGAAGTAGGTATCGAAATCCCGAGGTTTCAGGTTCAGATAGGTGTTGCCGCGGTGGATTCTGAGGCTCTCCCCTTCCCCGAATGTCTCGATCGAAACAACCCGTTCCGGTTTCTCATATGCCTTGTCCTTGCCGAGTCTGATGATCTGCAGTCCCTTGCCCTTCGATGCGCGGGTGAGGGCGCCCACCGGCACGAGCAGCAGTCGGCCGTAGCTGGTGAGGACGGCCACGAAATCGCTTTCGAAGTCGCGGACGAGACAGGGGGGCATGACCGCGGCTCCCTTCGGGACCGTCAGGGTCGCCTTGCCGGCCTTGATGCGGGTTGATATCTCTCCGAGCGATGCGACGATTCCGTATCCCTTGTCCGTCGACAGCAGGTACTCCGTGTCTTCCCTGCCCATCATCAGACCAAGGAATACGGCGCCGGCTTGCGGATTCAGGTAGCTGCCGAGCGGTTCTCCGTAGCTCTTTGCGGAAGGCAGATTGTGAGCCGGAATCGAATAGGTTCGTCCGAAAGAATCGAGGGTCAGCAACAGCCCGTTCGATTTTCCCTGGACGGAGCACAGGTGGTTGTCACCGGCCTTGTACTGGAGACTGTCGCCATTGATATCGTGTCCCTTTGCGGACCGGATCCATCCCTGTTCGGACAGGACCACCGTGATCGGGTCCGCCGGAACGAGTTCGGCCTCGTTCATGGCCCGGGCACTCGGGCGCTCGGTGATCGGAGAGCGGCGCTCGTCGCCATATTCGAGTGCGTCTTGCTCCAACTCCCTGCGCACGAGCCTCTTGAGCGCCGATTCGGATTCAAGCAGCTTTTCCAGTTTGCCTCTTTCCGTTTCGAGCCGGGACTGCTCGTCCCGGATTTTCATCTCTTCCAGTCTGGCCAGGTTGCGAAGGCGGGTGTCGAGGATCGCGTTGCACTGTACATCGGTCAGGCCGAATCTGGCTTTGAGCTCTTCGAAAGGATTGTCGCTGTCGCGGATGATCCGGATGACCTCGTCGAGATTCAGGTAGGCTTCGAGCATTCCCTCGAGTATGTGCAGCCGATCAACGACCTTGCCGTGGCGAAACTCCAGGCGCTTCCTGACCGTCCGGAGACGATATTCGAGCCATTCGCCCAGCAGCGTTTTCAGGTCGAATACCCGGGGACGTCCATCGAGCCCGATCATGTTCATGTTGACGCGATAGCTCTTTTCAAGATCCGTGGTCGCGAACAGGTGCTGCATCAGGCTGTCGGCATCCTGCCGCCGGGAACCCAGCTCGATGACCAGCCGAGTCGGGTGCTCGTGATCGGATTCGTCTCGGATGTCGGAAACCATCGGGAGTTTCTTGTTCTTCATCTGCGATGCAAGCTGCTCCAGTATCTTGGAGCCCGAGGTCTGGTAGGGAAGCGCTGTCACGATCATCTCGTTGCCTTCCCGCGTCCATATGGCGCGCTGGCGCACCGCACCGAGTCCGGTACGGTACATGTCCATGATTTCCTCGCGGGAAGAAACGATTTCCGCCGCGGTCGGAAAGTCGGGACCTTGGATATGCGCGCACAATTCCTCGACGGTGGAGCTTTTTTTCCTGAGCAGCTGCAGGCAGGCCCGGACCACTTCCCTGGCATTGTGCGGGGGGATGTCGGTTGCCATTCCGACCGCGATCCCGGAAGCTCCGTTCAGCAGGACATTGGGAAGCCGGGCCGGGAGGGACTCGGGTTCCTCGAGCGTTCCGTCAAAATTCGCAGTCCATTCGGCAGTGCCCTGATCCAGTTCCTCCAGAAGCAGCTTCGAGTAGCGCGTCAGCCGTGATTCCGTGTAGCGCATCGCGGCGAAAGACTTGGGGTCGTCCTGGCTGCCCCAGTTGCCCTGCCCGTCGATGAGCGGATACCGGTAGCTGAACGGCTGCGCCATCAACACCATGGCCTCGTAGCATGCGGTGTCGCCGTGAGGGTGAAACTTGCCGAGCACGTCTCCCACGGTTCGGGCCGACTTCTTGTATTTTGCCGTGGCATGCAGTCCGAGATCGGACATCGCATATACTATCCGTCGCTGAACCGGCTTGAGCCCGTCGCCGATGAACGGCAGGGCCCGGTCCAGAATGACATACATCGAATACTGCAGGTAGGCCTTTTCGGTAAAGCCGGCCATCGACAGGGATTCCAATTCTCCTGTCGGATTGTTCCGCAGGGTGGGGATGAGGTCGGTTTCTGGCATCTATTTCAGGCGAGAGAGAATGACGGGTCGATGGTTTCGGATTATACGACAGCGGTTCTTCACAGGCATGTTTCAACACCGCTGTTCACATGAATCCTCGTGAAAAGCTGACCCCTGAGCAATTGCTCGATATGCTTGACGCACAGGGCATCCGTCATGTCGTGGAGCATCACAAGCCGGTGTTTACGGTCGAGGAATCACGATCGATTCGGCCGCCGGAAGCAGGAGATGAAGGCCAAATCAAGAATCTGTTTCTGAAGAACAAGAAAGGCAGGATGTGGCTGTTGTGCCTGCACGAGAGCCGGGCCGTCGATCTCAAGGAAGCCGCCCGGGCATTGGGTGCCCGGCGCTTTTCATTTTGCAGCCCGGAACGATTGATGCGTTACCTCGGCGTGGTGCCGGGTGCCGTGACTCCTTTCGCCCTGCTGAACGATCACGACGGGGAGGTCGAGTTCTGCCTGGATGAAGCGCTCCTGAGTCACCGCGTGATTCATGCGCATCCTCTGGACAATTCGTCAACGGTCTCGATTGGCCTGGACGACCTGATCCGGCTTCTCGACAGCCACGGCCATCCCTGTCGCATCCTGCCCTTGAACCTGGAGACGGTGTAACGGGACTTCTCCGGGCCGGATATCCCGTTTCCGGGACAGGACGCCGTGTCGGCGGCAGGGCGGGTATCGCAAGACCGGGTCCATCATCAGGATGTCCCGGCCGACATTCTCGTCGATGTCCTCAATGGGCCGACGTCCCGGACGCGGACCGGTAGTGTTCCGCGATCCACTGGTGAAAGTGATGGGAGCAAATGTCCAGGGCCGGAGAAAATGCGCCTCCCCGGTAACCGGGCGAACGGCGGCCTGCCTGCATCCGCTCGCAGGGTTCGATATCCTCGAGAAACACCTTTGACCAGGCGGAGAGATTGCCGGCTCTGGTTTCCTCGTAGACATCGTCAAGGGCCCCTTCATCGCAATAGAATATCCGGAATTCCTCGCGGGTGCGGCCGACTTCGACCGGGTGCAGGATGCCGAGGAACACATGGTTGGCCTGAAGCCCCATCAGCAGGTTGGGATAGACGGCGGGATAATCGCCGATCATGAGATGTTCCCGGCTCCAGTCGGGGAAGACGGGCAGGGGATGCTCGCAGCCCAAGGAAGGATTGAATGTCGTGGTCCATTGGCCGGCCATGTTGCGGCCATAGATCCTGCAGTGGTGGTCCTTGAGCGGAGAATAGCTGTTCAGGGCCGGATGAATGACGGGCAGATGGTAGGCTTCCAGGAAGTTTTCCACGATCAGTTTCCAGTTGCTCCGTACCTCCATGTCGATCCGGTCCTCGCCGGAAACCTTCATCAGGGACATTCCGGACTCGCCCATCAACTCGAGCGTCCTGCCAATCACGGGCTTCATGGATTCGCCAAACGCCGCAGCCCGACCGTCAAGATTGATGAATACCGCACCCATCCAGACATGAGAGCGGATTTCCTTGAGGCCCTTGCCCTCGCAGTTGAAACCGGGCGCGGAATCGACCCCCACTCCCCCGATATTCGGGGTTGCCACAAGGCGTCCATCCATGGAGTAGGTCCAGGCATGATACGGACATACGACCCGACCGTTTGTCTTTCTCCGTTCCTCGACCAGCCGCAGCCCCCGGTGACTGCAAACATTGTGAAAGACCCGGATCTGTCCTTCCCTTGATCGGGTCAGCAAGATCGGAATGCCCATGAAATCAGCAGGGCTGACCGTGTTGTTCTCCAGGCTGTCGGCAAATGAAACCGCAACCCAGTTCCGGGCCATCACCTGTTCACGCTCGAATTCAAACAACGCCGGATCCGTATAGCATGCATTCGGCAATCCGGATGCCCGTTCTATCGGCAGGAACACCGCATCCAGTGATTCGGGGGTGCAGGAATCGCTGATGAGCATATCGGTCCTCGTAAACGACACATATGTTGGGCAAGGGAGCAGACGGTCATGGTCCCCATGATTCCACGTCCGAATATATCATGACAGCCGCCTCAGGATACGACAGAGTCCGGCGGATTCACGGATACCGGAAAAGGTTGGTCCTGGGTTTCTCAGCTCCCCCGATAGGTGGTATAGCCAAAAGGGCTGATCAGAAGGGGAACATGATAATGCTCGCCATTGTCCGGGAGCCTGAATGCGATGTCGACGTAGGGGTAAAACGTGTCCACATCCTGGCGGGTGAAATAGTCGGCGGTGTTGAATCGGATGCGATAGACCCCTGCTTCCAGATCGTTCCCGGAGTCAATCGGGGCAAACCCCGTCCGGCCATCGCTGTCGGTCAGGTTCGATCCGATCTGTTTCCAGTCCGTGTCCCGCAAGACATGCAACTGAACCCGAATGTCCGCTACGGGCCTTCCTTTCGAGGTGTCGAGAATATGGGTGGTTATCCGGTCCATCAATGTGCCCTGATCAGGTCTCAATCCGGTTCAATGAAACGACGAAGTCGCGAGCGGGTGATTTTGTGCTGCTCCTTGGCCGCGATGGTGATTTCCGCATCGAAATCATTATGAATCCTCGACTTGAGGATGTCCAGCATTTCACCGGCCGACTTGCCGCTGGCAAAAACGATGAAGATAAACCCGAATTTGCTTTCGTAGGCGCTGTTGTATTCCGACAGCTGTCGCAGCACCGGCTCCGAGGCCGACTCGGCCCCGGCCTGCTCACGGGAAGCGGTGATCAGGGTATCCCGGAACTTGTCTTTGAGCGATGACAGGTTGCCGATCTTCGGATGGCCGGCAAAGGCTTCCATCAGATCGTCATGCCGCATCGACATCCAGACATTTTCGGCCTGCTGATCCAGGGACTGGAACGATGCATAGGGCCGGTTTTCCACCATCGCCCGGACCCATCTCGAGGCGGCGCAGCAATGCTCGAAAACCCGAGCTGCCCGTGCCGGATCGGCGCCGTTCAGGATAGACAGTTTGATCATGTGCGATTTCAGGTCTGCAACCGTGGGCTGGGCAGCATTCTTCTGCACGGAACCCTCTATGGCGTATGATAGAGCATTGTTGCAGTGAACGGACCATACGGACCGGAATTGGCCATGGTTGCTGTCGCCCATCAGGGAGAAATCCTGCATTGTCTGGAGGATCCGGCAATCCACCATGACGGTGCCTGGGAATATTGGAAGAACGGGCTGCTTGTCGTCGAGGACGGACACGTCCTGTCTTGCGGCGATGCGAAGAAACTGTCAGGCCGGCTGCCTTCCGGCGTACGGCTCGTCCGGCATGAAAATGGCCTGATCGTGCCGGGCATGGTCGATGTGCATGTCCATTATCCGCAAATGGACGTGATTGCCAGTTACGGCACAAGGCTGATCGAATGGCTCGAGAGGTACACCTTTCCGCTGGAGATGCAATTTGCCGATCCTCAAAGGGCCCGTTCCGCGGCACAGTTCTTTCTGGACGAATTGCTTCGAAACGGAACGACCACCGCCCTGGTTTTCGGAACCGTGCACCCGGAATCGGTCGATGCGTTTTTCGATGTTGCCCGTCGGCTCAACGTCCGCATGATCTGCGGGAAGGTCATGATGGACCGCAATGCCCCGGCCGGGCTGACCGACACGCCGTCCACGGGTTATGCGCAGAGTCGCCGACTGATTGAAAAATGGCATGGCAAGGGTCGGCTCGGCTATGCCGTCACGCCGCGGTTTGCGGTGACATCGAGCCCGGAGCAGCTTGCCGGGGCGGGCCGCTTGCTGAAAGAGCATGATGATGTCCATTTTCACACCCATCTTTCCGAAAATGCCGAGGAATGCGATCTGGTCAGACATCTGTTTCCGGATTGCCGGGACTATCTTGACGTGTACGACCGGCATTCGCTCCTGGGCCGGAGGTCTGTTCTGGCCCATGGCATCCATCTTGGCGAGAGGGAATGGCGCAGGTTGAAGGAGACGGATTCCAGCATCGCACATTGCCCGGCGTCCAATCTGTTCATCGGAAGCGGGCTTTTCAGCCTGGAAAAGGCGGATGTGCACGGTGTCCGGGTGG
>VYGS01000030.1:2523-6925 GCA_009841725.1 Gammaproteobacteria bacterium | reverse complement strand
CAAAAAATACAAAATTTTTCGATTTGCTTCATCCATAAAATATGTATCTTCTTTTTTCATATATAAAATATATTTTTCTACAAAAATGGCAGTATATCACGAAAAAAATAATTTTTTTCCCCTTTGCCTTGTCCGGATGGAGAAAAATGCCTAGACTTCCTCCACTGTCACACGGGTCCTGAAATCATGTACCAGTCGAGTCCCCAGGAAAAGAACTTCTACACGGCCAGAGCGAACCAGTTCGGACACCAGGTGGTGCGTTACCTGGACGGACGGCTCGAGGCGGATGTCTTTCAGCAGTTCAGGCTGCGCAACGGGCTGTACATGGAGCGATACTCCCCGATGATCCGGCTGGCCATACCCTACGGGCAGCTGAGTTCCGGGCAGTTGCGCACGCTGGCCTATGTTGCCGACCGGTACGATCGGGGATACGGACATTTCACCACAAGACAGAACATCCAGTTCAACTGGGTCACCATCGAGGATTCTCCGGATTTGCTCCGCGATCTGGCGAATGCCGGGATGCACGCCATCCAGACCAGTGGCAGTTGCGTGCGGAACATCACTACCGATCATCTCGCGGGAGTCTCTCCCGACGAGCTGGTCGACCCCCGCCCATGGTGCGAGTTGATCCGACAGTGGTCGACCCTGCATCCGGAATTCTACTGGCTGCCCAGAAAATTCAAGATTGCGGTGTCCGGCTCCGTGGAAGACCGGGCTGCGGTCCGGTTTCACGACATCGGGATCGAATTGCACAAAAATACCCGCAACGAGGTGATGGCGCGGATTCTTGCGGGCGGAGGCATGGGACGGACGCCCGTGATCGGCAAGGTCGTCAAGGAAGCCGTTCCGGTACAGGATCTGCTGCCCTGGCTGCAGGCGATCATCCACGTCTACAACAAGCACGGCCGGCGCGACAACAAGTACAAGGCAAGAATCAAGATACTGGTCAACGATCTTGGAATCGACGCGTTCGCCCGGGAAGCCGAGGCCGTGTATGAACGATACCGCGACATCCACCCCGCCTGGGATCCGAAACGCATCGAGAGGATCGAGGCCGGTTTCGCACGGCCCGAGCTGAACGACACGCAAGCGGCATCCCGCCACATTCCCGTCAACAGCGATGCGTTCGGCAAGTGGAAGCGGCACAACACGGAAGCCCACAGGGATCCCGACCGGTTGATCGTGCACCTGTCCCTCAAGTTTCCGGAAATGGCGCCGGGCGACATGGACTCGTCCACGATGCGGCGCCTCGCCGATCTTGCGGATTTGTACAGCGGCGGCGAAATCCGCGTAACGCATCGACAGAATCTGGTTCTTCCATGGGTGCATAAGCGAAACGCCTATGCCCTGTGGCGCGAACTCGACGAGATCAAGCTGGCGATGCCCAATATCGGAATGCTCACCGACATGATCGCCTGTCCCGGACTCGATTACTGCTCCCTGGCAAACGCCTCGACCATACCGCTGTCCCGGGAGCTCGGACGCCGGCTCGACGACCTGGATCGCCTGCACCAAATCGGAAAAATCAGCCTGAAGATGTCAGGCTGCATGAATGCCTGCGGCCACCATCATGCGGCCGATATCGGAATCCTCGGCGTCGACAAGAAAGGCGAAGAGTGGTACCAGATCACTTTGGGCGGGGATGCGGGCAATTCGGCCCGGATCGGCCAGCGCCTCGGACCGGCAATCTCCAGGGACGGAATCGTCGATGGAATCATCGATATCGTGGAGACCTACCTTGAAATCCGGCATCCCGGAGAGTCGTTCGCAGACAGCCTGCACCGCACCGGACTTGAGCCCTATCAGGAGACGCTTTATGCAGATCATCAAAAACAGAGAAGTCGTCCACACAAGGTGGCTGCCTGAGCCAGATCTTGCGCAACCGGACGCCCTTGACGGGCGAATCCTCCCGCTCGAGGCGTGGCTGGAGCAGGCGAAGCATTTCCGGTTGTCTGAGAGAATGGATGAATTGCCCGGCGTGCTTCTTGAGCCGGACGACGGTCCGGAGCCATTGGAAAGATGGATTCCGGCAATCCCGGTCATTGCGATCAACGCAGAGAATTTCGCCGACGGACGGATCTATTCGCTTGCCTTCGAGCTCAGGCAGTTTTATCACTATGAGGGAGAAATCCGCGCCCTCGGAGCCATTTATGACAACCTGTCGATGATGGAACAGTGCGGATTCGACGCGTTTGTCCTGAAACAGGGGCTCTCTCCCGAAGAGGCGATACCCTATTTCACTGAAATCGGGTTCGACTACTCGCTCCGGTAGTTTCGCCAGTCGATATCCGGCCTGTCCATGCCGGATGGCCGATTCCGCCCCGGTGGCGTCTGCTCCGGTCGCTGTCAGGATTCGGTCGACTTCAGAATCCGCCCCACGATCCGCTCAAACCCGGGATCCACCGGACGGGCTCCGTGGCACAACCAGTCCGTCAACAGCGAATCCTCAAGCTCGAGAAGCCGGCTGAACTGGTCGCGATCGGTGGCATCGAGACGGCGATAGCAGGTTTTGAAGAATCCGGACAGGATGCGATCCAGTTCCCGGGTTCCCCGGCGGCATCGGTACAGCAGTTTTCTCTCATTCCCGTCAAGGGACGGGGCGGGACGGCCGGCCGCCCCCGTCATTTCCTTTCCTGGATCGCCCGCTTGATCAGGGCTATCGACTTGGCCGGGTTGAGTCCCTTGGGGCAGGTGCGCGTGCAGTTCATGATGGTATGACAGTGATAGAGCTTGAAGGCGTCATCCAGCTCGTCCAGTCGCTCTCCGGTGAAATCATCCCGGCTGTCGGCAATCCAGCGATATGCCTGGAGCAGCGCGGCCGGCCCGAGATAGCGATCACCGTTCCACCAGTAGCTCGGGCAACTTGTCGAGCAACAGGCGCACAGGATGCATTCATACAGCCCGTCGAGCCTGCTGCGTTCATCCTCCGATTGCAGCCGTTCCCGGTCCGGAGTCGGGCTGTCGGACTGGAGCCAGGGCTTGACCGAGGCGTATTGCTCATAGAAATTGGACAGGTCAACGACCAGATCCTTGACGACCGACATGTGAGGAAGAGGATAGACCCTGATGTCGCCCTTGATATCGACCGCCGAGGTAATGCATGCCAGCGAATTGGTCCCGTCGATATTCATCGAGCACGATCCGCAAATTCCTTCCCGGCAAGAGCGCCTGAACGTCAGGGTGCTGTCGATCGTGTTCTTGATGTGAATCAGCACATCCAGCACCATCGGACCGCAGGCCTTCATGTCCACGTCGAATCGGTCAAGGCGGGGGTTCTGGCCGGTATCCGGATCCCAGCGGTAGATGTGGACCGTCTTGAGATCCTGTTCGGTCGAATCCCTGAAATGGTTTCCCTTCCGGATACGGGAATTCTTGGGCAAGCGGAAATCGGCCATCAGTACACGCGCTCCTTCGGTTTGATGTATTCGACCTCATCCGTCAGGGTGAAATCGTGGACAGGCCGGTAGTCGATAATCGGATCGTCCTCCACCTTCTCCTGCCAGATCAACGTGTGTTTCATCCAGTTCCGGTCATCCCGGTCGGGGTAGTCCTCCCGGGCGTGGGCGCCCCGGCTTTCCTTCCTGTTCAATGCCGCATGAATGGAAACCCTTGCCTGTCTGAGCAGGTTGTCGAGCTCGATGGTCTCGACCAGATCGGTATTCCAGATCATCGAGCGATCCGTCACCCGCACATCCGGAAACTGCCGACACACCTCGGACAGCCTGTCGACGCCTTCCTGAATCACCTCTTCGGTCCGGAAAACCGCACAGTTGTTCTGCATGACCTTCTGCATTTCCAGCCGGATGTCCGCCGTCGGGCAGCTTCCGTTGGCATGGCGCAGCGAATCGAACCGATCAACGATCCATTCGCCGGCCTGACGCTCGAACCTGAACGCGCTGCGCCCTTCCCTGAGCAGGGCTTTCGCCCGGTGGGCGGCCGCCCGACCGAACACGACGATGTCGAGCAGGGAGTTGGAGCCCAGACGGTTCGCCCCATGCACGGACACGCAGGCCGCCTCGCCGATCGCCATCAGTCCCGGAACCACGTGTTCGGGATCGCCGTCTTTGAGGGTCACGACTTCCCCGTGGATATTGGTCTGGATGCCCCCCATGTTGTAATGGACGGTGGGGATCACCGGAATCGGCTCCCGGGTGACATCGACCCCCGCGAAAATCCTTGCCGACTCGGAGATGCCCGGCAATCTCTCCGCGAGAACTTCCGGTCCGAGATGTTCCAGATGAAGGTGTATGTGGTCCTTTTCCTCACCCACGCCGAGTCCGTTGCGGATCTCCATGGTCATCGACCGGCTTACGACATCCCGCGACGCAAGATCCTTTGCATTGGGCGCGTACCGTTCCATGAACCGTTCCCCGTTGGAGTTGGTCAGATAGCCTCCCTC
>VYGS01000030.1:0-2513 GCA_009841725.1 Gammaproteobacteria bacterium | reverse complement strand
CCCTCCCCGCGCGCACCTTCGGTGATCAGGCAGCCGGAGCCGTATATCCCGGTCGGATGAAACTGGATGAATTCCATGTCCTGAAGCGGCAATCCGGCCCGCAGCACCATTCCGCCCCCATCGCCCGTGCAACTGTGTGCCGACGTGGCCGAGAAATAGGTTCGCCCGTATCCGCCGGTCGCGAGCACCACGATCCTCGATGCAAAGCGGTGCAGTGTCCCGGTTTCCAGGTCCCAGGCCAGCACGCCCCGGCACTCCTCGTCCTGCATGATCAGATCGAGCGCGAAAAATTCGATGAAAAATTCGGCCTTGTGCCTGAGAGACTGCTGATAGAGGGTATGCAGGATCGCATGGCCGGTCCGATCGGCCGCCGCGCAGGTGCGCTGGGCCTGGCCCTCGCCGAAATGAGTGGTCATCCCGCCAAAGGCGCGCTGGTAGATCTTGCCTTCGGGGGTTCTCGAAAAAGGCACTCCGTAATGCTCCAGCTCGATCACCGCATCAGGCGCCTCCTTGCACATGTATTCGATTGCGTCCTGATCTCCCAGCCAGTCCGACCCCTTGACCGTGTCGTACATGTGCCAGCGCCAGTCGTCTTCTCCCATGTTTCCCAACGCCGCGCTCATCCCCCCCTGGGCCGCGACAGTATGGCTGCGCGTGGGAAACAGCTTTGTGATGCAGGCCGTGCTGAGACCCTCGACCGCCATGCCGAAGGTTGCCCTTAAGCCCGCGCCGCCAGCCCCGACAACCACGACATCATAATAATGATCGACAATCTCGTATCCCTTGCTCATCGCAAATCCCGGTGACGACTGGGTCAAAGCGCTATCCGGAGCACCGAAAATACCGCCAGGGCACCGCAGGCCAGGAAAGTCGTCTTGGACAGCAGCATCAGGGCCGTTCGCGCACTCCGGCTGTGCACGTAATCTTCCACGACCACCTGGATTCCCAGTTGGGCATGATAGAACATGAAAATCGAATACACCACCAGGCAAAGGGCGGTGACCGGTTCGGCAATCCAGTCCAGCACCGCCCGATGGGTATCGTCCAGTCTGCCGACGACGGAAAACAGGAACCACGCGGTCATCGGAACCAGAACCAGCGCCGAAATCCGCTGCCGCCACCAGTGGTGGGAGCCTTCCCCGGACGCCTCCATGCTTTTCGCTCTTGCGAGGGACTGTTCCAGGCTCATGTCAACCACACTCCCGCCGTGATGACCGCGGTCGCGAGCACCACGAGCTTTCCCGTAAGGTAAACCTGGGGCAATTCGAACCCAAACCCCGCATCCCAGGCCAAGTGCCGGATGCCGTTGCACAGATGGTACGCCGTGCATGCCGTCCAGATGAACACCAGAAACTTCCCCGGCAGGGAATTCACCAGGGCGGACACGACTCCGTACCAGTCCGGCCCGAGCGCCACGCTCCCGATCCACAATGCAACCAGGACCGCTCCCATCGCAATGACGATGCCGGTTCCCCGATGCAGGATCGACAGAACCGATGTAATCTGCGGCCGGTAAACCTGCAGATGCGGCGACAGTGGGCGTGAACTCAAGATGTCTGGTCTCCAAAAGCGGAAATTATACTAAATTGACCTGCCAAGCGACTTCCTTTTGCCGTCCCGCGCGCCCAGCCGGGACGACTCGGGGCCGTGCTCCGGGCATTCCCGATGCCCCGATCAAGTATATAATATCGGCTCCTGACCTGCCCGCAAGAGAAGCATGACGGCCGTTTCGCACCGCACCCATCCGATCAGCCCGACCGAGGTCGATTACCGGCCGGTGCTTGAGCGCGTCGGCACCAACGGGGCCGCGGTCGATCTGGGCTACCTGACCCTTGTCTCCGTCACCGGGAGCGATGCCGAGAACTTTCTCCAGAACCAGTTGAGCAACGACACTTCCGGGATTCCGGACGGCCAGGCCCAGCTGAATGCCTACTGCAATCCCAAGGGAAGAGCCCTCGCCATCCTGCGCCTGCTCAAACGACCCGACGGCGGATTCTGGATGCTTGTTCCGTCCGATCTCGCCGAATCGCTGATCAAGCGGCTGAGCATCTACGTGATGAGGGCGAAAGTCGATATCCGGGTCGACGACGAGAACGCGCTGATCGGCCTCATCGGAAAGAAGCCCGAGAGCATGAATGCGAGCGAATTCGACTACGGCGGCCACTTCGCGCGGACCGTCGTCATCGGACAGCCGGACGCGCTCGACGAGCTGGCCGACCGGTCCGACGCGCTCCTTGGCGGAGACTTCTGGAAGCTTTGCGATATCCTGTCCGGCCTCCCCCAGATCTACGCCGAGACCGTCGAGGAATGCATCCCCCAGCATGTGAACATGGATCTTGTAAACGGAATCAGCTTCAGCAAGGGTTGCTATCCGGGACAGGAGATCATCGCGCGCCTGAAGTATCTCGGCAAGTCGAAATACCGCCTGTGCGCGGCAACTGCGGAGGCTCAGAAGCCGGTCTTTCCGGGCGACCCCCTGTTTACTGCGGAACACCCCCGGCAAAAGGCCGGCG
>VYGS01000009.1 GCA_009841725.1 Gammaproteobacteria bacterium | reverse complement strand
GGCCAGAGTCACTGCATTTTCATTTGCCGACTTCCAAATGCCTGAAAGTTGCTCAAAGAACTTGTCTTCAATATCAGCAAACCTATCGTCCAAATTGGAACTGATTCGAACATATCCAATGAACACAGCGGTCATCACGCCAGTAAAGGCAATCACCACGCCAATAAAACTGATCACTCCAATATGGCGCTTGCAGGAATCCGAAAGTCTAACCCAAAAAGGTGGCGCATCCCCAATATTGCCTTTTTGATCCTGTAATAGGGCTTTCTGTTCGGAATCCATTTGTTGAACATCAATCATTATCAGACGATCTATACCAATCAACGGCAGCACGTGGCAACACTCCAGCCGCAGTATCTTGATTCATAGATAATACCATTCCAGAAGGAGCATCTGGTTCAGTAGCAAAACCGATTTTCTCAGCAATCTGACTAGGGGCTGAAACACCTTGTGCCGAAACCATTATTACTTCGTCGTTGATTTTGTAATAACGGTCAGGCCATTCAGTTTCGATCGTTTCCAGAACGCCTTCCGCATTATCTGTCAAGACAATCAAGTAAGTGGCCACTTTATGAATCCATAGGTTTGAGCAGCAGGAAGTATTTTCGATAGTCAGGTGTGAATTCTAACCATGTAAGTGTGACTGTGCCATTATTGACACCTCCTGTCAATTGGGGCATTCTCTCCCGTATCAACCAGCCGATGGCCCTTGTCGGGTTTGTCGGTGAATACAACAGCCGTCAAACGGTACGGGAGTAGCTGCCCGCGCCTGGCGAATAACCGACACCTCACTCTATCGTGCTGGTTGATACGGCCCGGCACCATTGCCGCATCAACCACACATACGAGATTGAAACCATGAGGATTGCTGTTCTGGTAATCGCGCCGACCCTTCTGGCCGGTTGCGCTGCCACCCCGCGCCCCGCCGTTATTTCCGATCTGGAACATGACAAGGTGATTGTTCGAAGTTGGTCAAATACGACAGAAGAAAGCATAAATGACGCTGCAAAGAAAGGTTGCGGTCAACACGATAGGTTTCCGTCTGAAGCGATCAGTACTTACGCAAGATCGGAATGCTTCAACAACTTCGCAACATTATATTTGACGCAATGCTTTCCCGTATGGGATACACTGTTCGCATGCAGGGCCCCGGAGAACTCACAATGAAACAACCGGTCAAACGACCGTCGCGCAAGAAAACGCAAATGACTGCATCCCGATGAACACCACTGTCGACCGCCGGTACGGCGACTGCATGAAACACTGTATTAGAGACAATAACAATTTCGAGTATTGCGACGACAGGTGTTCGGGATGATGGCCCTTCCATCGACTACAAAAAAGCCGGGGATATGCCCTGGCTTTTTTGCCATGCGACCACAGACTTTCAACAATCGGAGATTTGAACAATGGCAATGAACAAAACCAAAATCGAAGTTCACCGGGACGGCAAAGACCAACCATATGTCGAATGGCGGTTTGGAAAAGAAGGGTTCAAGCGAGCATGGATTCGCAAGGCGGAAGGGAAAAAAGACTGGGCGGGAACCGGTCGTTATCTTCATGTTGCCCGTGCGGATTCCGCCCATGCGGGACCGGGCGGAATGTCGGCGGATTTCCCAATCACGTCTGATCTTGATTGCGAACAGATCTTGATCACCTTTGTCATTGCGGCACTTTCCATCACGGACCCCCGGTCACAAAGCAAATTCGACTGACACACGCCGGAAACCGCCGCAATAACGCCTGTTTGTACTGCACCACAACTCACCTGACCCGCCTTTGTAACCCGTCGGCGGATTTATGGTCGGTTGATTGGTTGCACGGACAATGGTGTACAACGTATATAATTCCCTAAATTAAAAGTAATTTATATAAATTAATAACAAATAAATAGAGTTATATGTCGATAGTAGACAAAATTTGACAAACGTGGCAGAGTGTCGCGATCCCAGAACCTCGCGCTGGTAGAGCGAGTCTCTCGTCTGGATAATCGGGATGCTTCGCGTTTTACTTGCGCTCCATGCAAACTGATTGCCTTGGTTCAGAACTGCCTTGAGTGCTGGCTCGAAAGATGTCTGACAATTGCAGTTATCCGACATGATTGATCCAGAGGATGCGCCCATATCCCATGTTCTGGTCCCGGTCCGATCGGTACCTGATTCGAAACCGGCTTGTTCTTACACTGAATCACCCGCCCTCACAGGGCTACATGGAACTAATCGTCTCGGAATCGCCAAAACCCCTCGATCCGGCCTTCACCCACTCTCCCGGACCCGGTCGACTCTGGAAATCGGCTCTTAGCAGGCTGCTGTTTATCTCGTCCCTGTTAGGCTATGCAACATCACCGCCTTACGCCAGAATTTTGCAAGCGGCTCGAAATAATATAGGTGTGTGTATATATTGTTCAGGCTGATTTTCGACCCGAGTTTGGCTGTGCGGGGCTGGCCGTTATGTGATTCAGTAGTCTGACAGGGAACAGCAGTAGGCGAAAATCATGGCCTATCAGATTCCTGACCCTTGTGGCAACCCCTTGATTCCGGCTGCCGACCCTCGAGCAGTGGAGGGGCCAGCAGGATTACCTGTTCAAAATTCGATACCCTGAACGGCATTGATCCCCTTCTCGAAGGCGTGCTTGACCTTGGTCATCTCCGACACGGTGTCGGCCGCCTCGATGACTTCCGGCTGGGCATTTCGGCCGGTCATGATCAGGTGCAGCCACTTGGGCTTCTGGTTGACGACGAAATCGGCAATCTCGGTGCCCGAGATCCATCCGTATCCGCTGCAGTAGTTGATCTCGTCGAGCATCACCAGGTCGTATTTCTCGGAAAGAATCTTCTCCTTGCTGAATTCCCAGATGCTGCGGCTCGTCTTGATGTCCTGTTCCGGATTCTGGGTGTCCCAGGTGAAACCGTCGCCGAGAGTGTGCCACTCGATGTTGTCGAACCGGCTCGCGGCCTGGCGCTCCCCGGTTTTCCACTTGCCCTTGATGTACTGGATGACGCAGACCTGGAGCCCCCAGCCGGCGGCCCGGAACACGACCCCGAAACCGCTTGATGACTTGCCCTTGCCTTCGCCCGTGTGAACCAGGGTGATGCCCTGCCGCCGCTCTCTGGATTTCATGGTATCCCCCGAATGGATCTGTAACGGAAAACCGCGATTATATCCCCTGCGATCGGCCGTCTTCACGGCGGTTGAATTGGGTTACACTCGAATTTCCATGAATCGGACGCCCAACATGCGAAAGAACCGCCGAATTCTGGTGGGGGTGACCGGCGGGATCGCCGCCTACAAATCGCCGGATCTGGTCCGCCGGCTGGCCGAGAGGGGGGCCGACGTGCGCGTGGTGATGACCGAAGCGGCCTGCGAGTTCATTACGCCGCTGACCCTTCAGGCGGTCAGCGGACATCCCGTCCATCGGCACCTGCTGGACACCGACGCCGAGTCCGGAATGGGCCATATCGAACTCGCCCGCTGGGCCGAGCTCATTGTGATCGCCCCCGCGACGGCCAACTTCATCGCCAGGATGGTGGGCGGCAAGGCCGACGATCTGCTGGCGACGCTGGTGCTGGCGTCCGGAGCGGAAATCGCCGTGGCCCCGGCCATGAACCTGCAGATGTGGCAGAACGAGGCGACGCGGAAGAATCTCGATCGGCTTCGGGAGCGCGGAGTCCGCGTCATCGGCCCCGCCGAGGGCGGGCAGGCCTGCGGCGAAACCGGCCCGGGACGAATGAGCGAGCCCGATCAGATTGCCCAGGAACTTCTGGGAGACGCCACCCCGAAACTGCTCGCGGACGCGCATGTCGTGCTGACCGCGGGCCCGACCTGGGAGGCGATCGATCCGGTGCGGGGCATCACCAACCACAGTTCCGGCAAGATGGGCTTTGCGCTGGCGGAGGCGGCTCGGGATTTCGGGGCCCGCGTGACCCTGGTCAGCGGACCGGTGCATCTCGAAGCCCCGGCGGGCGTGACGCGGATCGACGTGATCTCGGCCCGGGACATGCTCGAGGCCGTCGAGGCGCATGTCGGCGATGCGGATCTGTTCATCGGCGTTGCCGCGGTGTCCGACTACCGCCCCGTCCGCAGCGAGGGTAGCAAGATCAAGAAGAACGACGAGAAGATGGAACTTGGCCTGGTCCGAAACCCCGATATCCTGAGGACGGTGGCGGCTATGGACAACCCGCCCTTTACCGTCGGCTTCGCGGCCGAAACGGACCGCATTGACGAAAACGCGAAATCGAAACTGGAGGACAAGCGCATCGACATGATCGTCGCCAACGACGTGGGCGGAGAAGACGGCGCTTTCGGCAACGATCACAACCGGGCCACCGTCCATCATCCGGGGGGCGCCATACCGCTTGAGAGGCACGACAAGTACGGCCTGTCGGTGCGCATTCTCGAGATTGCGGCCTCCCTGTGGAGGGGCGAGTCGGCCGGCCTGACGGCCGATCCGGACGCCTCATGACGCGCCGGCGTTTCCCGTGATGAGAGAAATCGACGTCAAGATCCTGGACGAGAGGGCGCGGTCCGAGTTCGGCCTGCCCGAATACGCGACCGGGGGATCGGCCGGTGTGGACCTCAGGGCCTGCATTGACGGGACGCTGTCGCTCGAGCCCGGCCAGACGGAACTGATTCCGACCGGCATCGCGATCCATATCGGCGATCCGGACGTGGCGGCGGTCCTGATTCCCCGCTCGGGCCTCGGCCACAAGCACGGCATTGTCCTCGGCAACCTGACCGGGCTGATCGACTCGGACTACCAGGGCCAGCTTTTCGTCTCGTGCTGGAACCGCGGCAGCCGGACCTTTTCAATCGAGCCCGGAGACCGGATCGCGCAAATGGTCTTCGTCCCGGTGATTCGTGCCGGGTTCAGGGTGGTGGACGAGTTCGAGTCGTCCGACCGGGGCGAGGGCGGTTTCGGGTCGACCGGCCACGCCTGAGGCGGCGCGCCCTACCAGCTGTTTCGCAGCTCCCGCAGTTTCAGGAAGACCGTCTTCGGATCGGGCTTCGATCCGATCTCTGGAAATTTCAGGATCAGCTGTTCGATCACTTCCGGATTGTTGAGCCTGAAGAAGGTGTTGACTTCCCTCTCCATGGCCAGGGACGTGACCAGCGCGTCGGCCGGATCCTGATCGAAGGTGTTGTCGAGCAGCTCCTGGGCGCTGGAATTTCCCGGTTCTCGGTCCAGCGTGAACTGGAGGTTGTTGTGCAGGTAGTCGTGCCCCGGATAGATCAGGGTGTCGTCGGTCAGCTTCATCAGCTGTCCGGCGAACGTCTCGTACAACTCGACCGGATGTCCGCCGTTGTGGCAATTGCCCGCGCCGGCATTGAACAGGGTATCGCCGCAGAACAGCCCCGGGGTCTCGGTGTGGGACAGCAGGCAGACGTGGCTCATGGTGTGTCCGGGAGTGTCCAGCGCCTCGAGCTCGACCGTCTTGCCGACCTTGATCACGTCCCCGGCGGACAGCCCGACGCTCATTTCCGGAATCGACTTTCCGGCGCCCTGGTGGGCCAGCACCCGGGCGCCGGTCGCCTCCATCACCGGACGGTTTCCGCCGGTGTGGTCGTCGTGCTCGTGCGTGTTGACGATCTGGGTGATCTCCCAGCCCTCGTCACGGGCCTTGGCCAGGCATTTTTCATGGTCCAGGGGATCGATCGCGAGCGCTTCGCCCGTCTCCTCGCAGGCAATGAGGTAATTGAAATTCCTGTAGGCGTTGCCGGTCCATATCTGTCTGACGATCATGGCTGTGTCTCTCCCGGGTTGGTTTCGATGTCGTGTCCGAAGCCGCGCCGACGGCGGGCTCCATGACCGAATGATAAGGAATTCGCCGCCGCGTTACCACCACGCGCCGGCGTTGACCTGGATATCCTCCATGGTGAGTCCGGCGGCCGCGTCGGAGCAGCAGAAGGCCACCAGGGCGCCGATCTCGTCCGGCTGCACCAGCCGGTTCTGGGGATTGCTTTGAGCCATCTCCCGAACGACCTCCTCATAGGTCTTGCCGGACGACTCGGCCATGGTCCGGGCGCTCTGTCGCAGCATCTCCGTTTCCACCCAGGTGGGGCTGACCGCGACGCAGGTGACGCCGTGGGGCGCACCCTCCATGGCCACGGCCCGGGTGAGTCCCACCAGCCCCGTCTTGGAGGCGCAGTAGGCGGCATGGGTCGGCTGGGCGATGCGCGCGGCGGTGGAGGCGATATTGACGATTCGTCCCCATCCGCGCCGTTTCATGGAGGGGATGCAGGAGCGGATCATGCGGAACGGGCCGTTCAGGTTGATGTCGATCACACGCTCCCAGTCGGCGTCCGGATGATCCTCCACGACATGATGGATCGTCACGCCGGCGCAGTTGACCAGGATGTCCGGCTCGCCCAGGGACGCGCGGACGTGTTCCATGAAACGTTCGACGGAGGGCAGGGACACGACATCCAGAGTCTCCACGCATCCCGTCTCGCCGATCGCGAGCCGGGCGTCCCGGCTGGCTTCCGGTTCGCCCGCCTGGCGCGATCCGACGGCGACCCGCACCCCGGAATCGGCCAGTGCCCGGACGATGGCGAGCCCGATGCCCCGAAGGCCGCCCGTCACGACGGCGACGCGATGATCCGGCATGTCCCGAAATCCCGTGAAAACGATGCGACAGTGTACCAGAGTCCGCACCCAGCGCTATTCACGCTGGTATCGATCCGGATCCGGTGCACCGTGATGACGAACAGCTTCCGGACTGCAGGTTGTGTGGACGCTACACCCTGCGCAGTCCGCACTGCGTGGTGTTGAACGGAGGGCTGGAGGAATGGGGGAAGGATGCCGCCGGGACGAGACGCTGAGACTCGATGCAGTACGAAACCCGTCAGGGCTACCATCTACCGGGACAACGTATTACCCGGCCTACCCGGCGGCACGTCAATGGTAACACACAAGGGAGACAGCCCATGACAGGCGCAAGAATCCGTGTAGCGAGCAAATGAATTGTCCGGTTAAGTAGCACATAAACTGTCCGGTTTC
>VYGS01000058.1 GCA_009841725.1 Gammaproteobacteria bacterium | reverse complement strand
GAACTACACCCGGGTGGTTCAGCGTTTCATCGAGAACACCGGAGTCCGGCGCATCGACGAGATCACCAAGCCCGTCCTGCTCAAGTGGCGGACCGCCGTCGGGAACAGGAGTTCCACCACCACCTACAACAACTACCATCGCCACATGAAGGCGGTGCTCAACTATTGTGTCGAGGAGCGGCTGATCGATGAGAATCCGTTTCTTTCCGTCAAGCCGTACAGGCGGGTCAGCGGCCGGCGGGCGCCTCCCTCCAATGACGACATGGTGGCGCTTTTCGAGTACCTGGAATCGGATACCGACGATCCGCTCTCGCCGTTTTACCTGACCATGGTCGAAACGCTGTATTTCACCGGCATGCGCAGTTCCCAGTTGTGCGGGCTCGTCTGGAGCGACATCGATTTCGAGACCGACACCATATTGCTCCGGAAGCAGTATTCCAAGACCGGGAAGGAATGGCGGATCGCCCTGCACGAGGATCTTTCCGAAACCTTGCTGGACTTCATGATCGATGCCAAGACCCGGTTTCGCGAGGGATTTCACGAATCCGACCAGGTATTCTGGATTCAGCGCTATTGCAGCAGCTACAGCGGAGGGAGGCTGACTCCGGACAAGGTGACCGGGATATTCAAGCGTCTGAACCGCAGGATCGGAATTTTGGTCAGCGCGCACAGGATCCGCCATCTGTTCGCAACGATCGCGGCCAATTCTCACAGGAAAGAGGGCGATGATTCCACGGATTGCCCCATGTCCCTGGTCTCGCTCCAGGAGATACTCGGCCACGAAAACATAACGACCACGACCGGATACATCAAGCCGCAGATATCGATGCAACGGGTGGTGATGAAGTCCATCAGGCGTCCCAAGAGGAAGGGTTGGGGCGAAGAGTAGGGAAGACGGCCGATGCCGCCGTTCGCGGTCCGGACCGGGAGGGACAGGTCATCAGGCTAGCGCATCCCTTGAAAGCGATTGATCGAGACGGTCTCATGCGTTAAATTTGCAAAATATCGATCATTGCCGGACAGGAGAGGGTCTGCCGATCGGACGGGAACGTTCCCCAACCGTTGCATTGAAACGGCTGGTGGTGTGGATGGGGGATGAAGAATTGGTGGGCCGTGCAGGCCTCGAACCTGCGACATGCTGATTAAGAGTCAGCTGCTCTACCAACTGAGCTAACGGCCCGCACCGAGGCCATCGATTCTATCATGAAAACTTTCCGGCACACCTGACGAGACCCCCGATATCATGTCGCGAATCGCTTCCTGGCGGAGGGTCGGAATCTGCGTCGGATTCCCGCTCGTCATGTTCTTTCTCGGCTACAGCGGCGCGCTGGAGCCGGTGGGCAAGGCGTTCGTGGTGTTTTTCAAGTTCTACACCGAAGCGGAGCTCATCAAGCTGAGTGCCACGGGGTTCATCAACGATGACGGGCTTGCGGAGTACGTGGTGGGCCTTGATCCCGACGGTCCCGATTTTTCCGGCCCGGAATTCCTGATGGCGCAGCAGGGCGTCCGGAGCGTTCGGGACACCGCCTTTTCGAACTGGTACGTGATTGAAATCGAAGCGGGAATGCCGGATCGCCTGAGCGCCCTCAAGGATCTGCCGCAGATCGATTTCGTGCTTCAGAATCGAGGCTTGTGGCTGTGCCACTGAAAGGATCGTCCCGCTTTCCGAACCGGCTCAGGCTGAACTCGCGGCAAGCACCAGCATTCCCGCCAAGGCCAGGGCGGTTCCGATCCACTGGATCGGACTGAGCGATTCGCAGAACAGGAACACCGAGACGACGACCGCGATCACGATGGTGCCGCCGACGATGAACGGAATGGCCGTGCTGGCTTCGATTTTCGCCTCCCCGGCGAATCCCCGAAACAGGTAGAAATACAGGATTTCGGCGATGCCGATGCAGATGCCCGCCCCGATGGCCCAAGCATAGGCCCGAAAGGGAAGATCGGCCAGCGCGACGGAGTCCCGGACCAGGGACAGTAGGTAGAGGATGGACACGGCGAGCGCCGAGGCCTGTAGGCAGATGGTCGCGATGATCGGCGAAATTGCGGTCGATTCCGCATGCGACATGGAAACCTTGATGAAGAGGTTGTATCCGGCATAACAGAAGGTGATGAGCGCAAGGACGGCAAGCGTTTTCATGATGGTCGGGTCTCGGTGGTGTTCAGGGCGTCTCCAGAGTGCCTCGGCGATGCGTGATCGAATGCGAGACGAAATAGAGGCCGACTCCCAGGATGGCAAAGGCGATCAGCCAGTAAAGAAGCAGGTCGTATCCCCCCGTGCTCCAGATCAGCGACCCCAGAAAGGGCGAGATGGCCGAACCGAGCATGTACAGCAGGGTGATCATTCCATAGTTGACCCCGAAATCGGCTTCTCCCAGGATATCCCGCGCGATGACCGGGCGGATTATGCTCACGAGGCCATAACCTCCTCCGAACAGCATGACGAACAGGAACACCAGTTCCGGAGTCGAGGAGACGCCCAGCAATACCGCAATGGACAGTCCCATGACGATGAAGCAGCTCATGGAGATGGCGTGATTGGTGATCCGGTGCTGGAGGAAGGTGATGACCAGCCGGCCGGCGACCTGCATTGGTCCGATCAACGAGGCGGCAAACACGGCCGTCTCTCCGGGAATGTTTCGTTCCTTGAGCATGGGAAGCAGGTGCTGGAGCGTCGCGCCATGGACGATGGCGGCGAACGCGAATCCGATGCCGAGGCAAAGAAACACGGGGCTGATGAACCCTCGTCGCACACTGTGCGCGGGCCGCGGAGCCGGGATAACAATCTTGCGGGTTTTTTCGATGTGATGGGTGGTGAACCACGTGATCGGAGCGGCCGTCAAGGCCACCACTACGGCGAATATCTGCACCGTGTCCCGCCATCCCAGCGCTTCGGACAGGAAATAGGCGCTCGGAAAGCTGAGGGTGCTGGCAAATCCGGCAATCAGCGTGATCAGGGTGATGCTTTGCTTTGCGTCGCGGCCCTGATTGCGGGTGATCAGGGCGAAGCAGGGATCGTACAGACATCCGGAAAAGCTGATTCCGATGACGGTCCACAAGAGGTAGAACCCGGCGAGACTGTCGATCATCGAAAGCCCGAAGAGACTGGCCGAGCCGAGCAGGACGCAAAAGGTCATCATGGCGGGGCCCTTTCCGATATCGATCAGTTTTCCGCATACCGGAGCGCCAAGTCCCTGCATGATGATGGCCAGGGTGATCGCTCCGGTGATATCGATTCTGGACCAGCCGAGGTCGGCCTCCCATCGGATCAGGAGGGCGGGGAAGACATAGAAGAGCCCGGCCCATGAAATCGTCTGGGCGACGGCCAGGGAAAGGATCGCCCGGTTGTTTCGGATCATTGCGGATGGTTGCCAATCAACGCCGATTGCCGAATGATTCCCGGCAGGTCCGAATGGCCCCTGTTCGACTTGGAGCGATTCGGCCGGGACAGGAAATCCGCCTGCCCGAAAACGGCATGCCCGGCGTCCCGGCGCATCTCGCAGTGCAGGGCAGTTCCATGTCTAGACGGATCTCGCGCATTTTGTCCGGCTATATCCGGTGCCCGGCGTCGGCAATGAGCCGCTCGGACGTGTTCCCGGGACGGGGTTTGGCCGGTCAGGATGCGTTGTCTTCCAGCCACCCTGCAACGGTTTCGACCAGCGCATCTTCCAGATCGTCGAAAAAGTGATCGGCCCCCTCGACCCTGATCTGCCGAAAGGCGTCGTTTCCGGCCGTGCGGGCCGCGTCCGCCTTGCGTTCGGTGAAGTCGACCACCCCCGGCAGGTCGTCACTGCCGTAAAGATCGAGGACCGGCAGATTGATCTTCTCCAGGGTGGCGGCATTATCATGCACCGTTTCGCTTCCCCCCTGCATTCCGATCAGCACCAGTCCCAGGACCGGCGCTTCCGGGACATCTTCCATGTACCGCATGGTCATGGTGGCGCCCATGCTGTGGGCGACGATAACGATATTCTCCTGTCCGCGCTCCCTGAGATATCCGATCGCCGCGTTGATCCGACCCGCCACTTCGTCGAGCAGGGGCGCGTACTGGTAGGACTCGGCATCATTGAGGAGGATGGGCATCTGGATCGAAAGCGTATGCCATCCGTGCTCGGGAAGTCCGACACGAAGGGGACGGACAACCTGCTCCCAGTTGGGATGCACTCCGATGCCGTGCACCACGATGGCGGCGCGTCCCGTATCGCCGTCGGACGCCTCCATGTCGATGGCCAGAAATTCGTGCCCGCTGGCGTCAAGCCAGATCGTTTCTCCGTCGAACAGGGTATCGATGATCTGTTCCGCCCAGCGCTGCTCTTTATCGACATCGGACCAGATTTCGGCGAGCAACGTCGTGCTGAAGGCCAGATTCAGCACGAGTATCAGCGACATTCTCTTCATGGTCTTCATATTGCCTTGCCTCGTGAGAAGGATGAAATGATATTGGCCCTCGAGTCCGACAAGTATAGCAGTCGAACCGTTCCGCATGCGAAAGAGGGTGTCGCGCCCGGACTGGCTTGCCGGCGGTGAGCCGAAACCGGGATGACGGCCGGAAGATTCGGGGTGTAGGCTATTTTGCCGGGACACCGAGAAGGTCGGTGACCGACGGCACCTGCTCAAGCGCCCAGCGCAGATTGTTTCTCAGAGCGGGTTTCATCTTCTCCGGAGCGATCCGGTTGGACAGGGAGATGCCGTGCTCGAGATCGTAAAGCTGCTGCTTGAGGATTGCGGTCAGGATGATGCGGTGGGCCTCGGCGAGATTCTCGATCAGCTTCGCCGGCTTGCCGGCCTCGATCAGCGCGTTCAGCCTTTCCGGCGTCGACTTGACTGTGATTCCGTGGCGGATCGACTCGACGCGAGCGGCCGAGAATATCGGCAGAATCCCGCCCATCTTGACATCCATCCGGCCGTCTTTGAGCTTGAAGCGCCCGAACACGCTGAGCGGAGAGCGGACTTCCGCGGCATTGGTCGCCATCAGCGACAGGAAGCTGCGCGACGAGGCTCCGGCCTCGAACGCGAACCGCGAGATGTCTTCCATGAGGGATTCGTCGCCGTGCACCGAGACCGCATCGAAGAAGATGTCCGTCTTGAGGAGGTCTTCGGGGCGGGTCCGCGAGATCCACTCAGCGACCATGGATTTCCATCTGGAAACGTCCATTCTCCATTCCGGGTTGCTGGCCATGATATGGCCCTTGCAATAGGGAACGCCGGCATTGTTCAGCAGTTCCGCTGTCCGTCTGCCGAGTCGCTCAAACCATTGATCGGTTTCCGATCCGGGTTCCCCTTCGAGATAGACGATGGCGTTGTCCTGATCCATTGCCAGCAGGCTTTCTCCCCGGCCGCCGGAACCGAGCACCAGCATGGCATAGGGAACCGGGGGTGGCCCCATTCCGCTCTCGGCCATCTCCTGCTCGGCCATCATGCAGCATCGACGGGTCAGGGCCCTTAACTCCTCGGAAATGATGGACGCGATGTTGCGGACGTCCACGTTTTCCCGGTCAAGGCCGATGGCCACCAGGGACAGGTTGGCCCAGGCGCTGGCGAGATCCTGCTCGGTCCGGGCATGATGCACGGCATCGCCGATGTTGATCGCGTCGGTGGCCTTCTGGCGAATCAGGTCGCGTGACGTCAGCATGCCGACGATGCGCCGGTCGGGCCCCTCGACACCGAGATGGCGAACCTTGAGCCGGTCCATCATTCCCACGGCGCGAAACAGGAATTCGTCCTGCTTCAGGGTCGTCAGCGGGAAAGTGGCGAATTGTCCGATCGGCATGTCGAGAGCCGCTACGCCATGTCCGTCGATGGCCCTCAGTATGTCCCGTTCCGTGATGATCCCGGGATCCTGTCCGGGCTTCCGGGGGGAGACGACCATGCTGCTGATCTGTTTCTGCATGAGAGTCGAGAGCGTCTGCGAGACGGTCTCGTCGGGATTCGCGAAAGAAGCCGGCGAAGACATGACATCCGAAACCCGGTGCTGGTAGGGGTAGCTGTCGATGCGTACGGGAGTATGCCGCCTGAGACCATCGCCGGATTCGTAGAGAAAGTCGTACCACCCCGACCGGGTCTCCGAGATCGATCGGCTGTCCGCCTCCCGGCAAGCGTTCTCCAGCTCCGCGAGCGTCCGGATTCCCTGCTCGCGCAGCCGGGACAGCAACGCAAGGAACACGGACGCGGTCACGCGGGCATCGGCCAGCGCATCGTGCCGGTCCGTGACCGGTATGCCCAGCCAGCTTGCCACGGCATCCAGGGAATATTCGGGCAATTTCGGGGCCAGGACGTCGACGAGATGCCGGACATCGATTGTTCTCGGTGCCTTCCAGGCCAGTCCGGCCAACTCGCTTTCCCGCTTGAGCATGGCGAGATCGAATCCGATGGAATGTCCGACCACCACCGAGTCGCCGATCCATGCGTTGAATTCCTCGTTGATCTCGCAGAATGCCGGGCAGTGCGCCACGTCGCCATCCGAAATTCCGTGGATATTCCGGGAAACCTCGGGAATGGGAATGCCCGGATTGACGAGGACATTGTAGGTCTCGTCGGGATCCAGCACGCCCCGGCTGATCCGAATCCCCCCGATCTGGATGATCCGGTCCCGGGCGGTATCGAGTCCCGTGGTTTCCGTGTCGAGCGACACGGCCGTCAGGGCGTGGAGCGGGGTGACGGGAGAGATTTCCGATGCTGACAGGGGTCGCGGGGTGTTCTGGGTGTTTTTCGCCATGGGTTGTCGCCACGCGGCAGACGCTTCATCCGGTGAGGGGTATCGGCACCGAGTGTGTCTTCCTGTTCCGGCCTGTCGGCAATTATATCGTCAATGCGGTCGGGTAGCCGGTCAGTGTCCCGCAATGGCGCGAAACGCCCCTTCAAGATGCGGATAGCGAAACTCGAACCCTTCTTCCCGAAGCTTGTCGGACGTTGTGCGCTGGCCGCCGAGCACCAGGATGGCGGCTTCTCCCAGTACCAGACGCAACGCTGCCGCCGGGACGGCGAACAGCCGGGGGCGTCGCAGCACGCGGGCCAGGCAGTCGCTGAAGCCGGTATTGGTGATGGCTTCGGGCGCCGTCAGATTGTAGGCGCCGCGGGAAGTGGAGCAGGAAAGAAGGTGGCAGACCGCGCCGACCTGATCATCGATGTGAATCCAGCTCATCCATTGCCTGCCGCTGCCGATACGCGCTCCGAGCCCCAATCCGAAACTCCGAAGCATTGGGGGCAGCATGCCTCCATCGCCGCTCAATACCAGGCCTGTGCGGATGACGGCGACACGGATTCCCAGCTGTTCCGCCGACAGGCCTCCCGCTTCCCAGTCCCGGCACAGCAGGGCGCCAAAGTCCTCGCCGCACGGCTGATCCTCTCTCAGGATGTCGTCATGCCGATCTCCGTAATAGCCTACGGCCGACCCGCTGATCAGCACGGCCGGGGGCGTCGGGCGACGGGACATCCATTGCACGGTTTTTTTGGTGAGCCCGATCCGGCTGTCGCGAAGAACCTGCTTGCGCCGTTCGGTCCATCGGGGGCCGACGATGCGCGCTCCCGCGAGGTTGATGACGGCATCCACGGGATGATCGTCCGGAATGTCGCCGAGGGCGGAGAAGAGACGGGGGCGATTGGCCTTGTCGGGATACCGGTCGGGACGGCGGGTCAGGACTGAAACCCGGTGTCCCCGGTTCTCAAGGGCGGGGATCAGCGCCTGACCGATCAGGCCCGTGCCGCCGGTGATCAGGACGTTGAGAGAGTCGCGACTCATGTCGGTTCAAACGGATGGCGCCTTCTTTGGGACAAGTATAACGCCTTGACAGGACCGAGATGGCGGACAGGGGTGCAACAGGCCTTTCGCCGTATGGAGACTCTTGTCGGCGAATGCCAGGACATGTCGGAAACGCCGTTCAGCGTCCCTGGAACCAGATTTCCTCCAGGGATTTTCGCGCAGAAGGCGCTTCCATTTGCTGCTGACCGGGCTCCAGTTGGGACGGATCGCCGATCTTGCCGATCGCGAAACCCATCATCACCGATTCGTTTTCATTCAGGCCGAAGTATTCGGCGATTGCCTCGTGCCGGATTCCGGCCATGCCGTGGGTGTACAGCCCTTCCATCCTGGCTTGCATCGTCATCGCCATCCAGGCGGCTCCGCAATCGAGGGCATGGCTTCTGTTGGGGTTTCCGTTGTGCTCGAAGCGGACCCGGGCGATCAGAAAGCCGATCACCGATGCGCGTTCGGCCCACGCGCGGTTCCTCTCGGCCAGCAGGGACAGGTAGTCGTCGAAGGTCTCGCGCGTGCTGGTATGAAACCTCCAGGGCTGGTCGTTGAAGCTGGACGGAGACCAGCGCGCGGCGTCGAACAGGCGCGCCAGCGTTTCGTCATCGATCTCGGTCGGCGCGAAAGAGCGGGGCGACCAGCGCTCGACGAACAGCGGCGAGACACCGGGCAGCGGGATTCGGGGAGGCGCTTGAGTCATCGTGACAGCCTGACGGGCGGTTGAATGTTTCCTGAGGCTATATCAACGCCCTGGCGAGATCAAGGGACATTCCGGGGCTGGTGCTGTCTTCCGGCACGTCCAGAGTTGATGCCATGCGTATCAGGTTTCCGTCTCCGATGGATGATGGCCAGCCTGGTCAAACTCGCCGGTCCACCAGCGCAATCGCCACGGAATGATGTTCACCTCCTGCCGGATTCCGGCCATGGCATAGGGATCCCCGGATTCGAATCGCTTGGCCTCCTCATAATCGTCCGTATCCAGCAGCGATGCGCCTCCGATTACGCTTCCATCCGCTTCATCGAGCAAAGCCCCTGAAGCCAGGAGTTGCTTCCCGAAGTCGGCAAGATAACGGCGATGCTCCTCACGAACCAATTCGCGTTCCTCTTCCATGCCGGGATGGTCCAGCGCCAGAATCAGATAGGGCATCTGTACGTCGTCTTCGGGCCGTGGCCGACCCGGTAACCGGGTCGGAAAGAAAACAGGCCGCCGGAAACCGGCGGCCTTGGTATCATTCCTGACGCGTTGAGTATCAGGGCTTGATGTAGGAGTAGCCGAGTGCCTGCAGTTTGGCGACTTCCGCCACGCCGCTCGGGACGATGTCCTCTTCGGAGACATCGTACAGGTCCGTGGCATAGTCCACCTTGCGGCCCCTGATGGTGTTGTTGCAGACCTGGAAGTCGACTCCCTGGTCCTTGAGTCCACTGATCTTGGCGGTCATGTTGTCGTTGGCGTTGGCGTGCTTGAACTTGCCGAGCTTCTCCAGCGAGTCCGGATCCAGCAGCAGTGCCAGTCCATTGCCGTGCAGCACCACCTTGAGGTCGAGGTTTTCCGCCCCCACGGCATTGATGTGGTTCTGGATGTTCCGGAGCGCCCCGGCCTGGGCCTTGGGATTGTCGTAGTTGATGTGGTAGACGACTTTCTGCTTTTCGTAGCCGGAATCCGCGCCGATGGCCGCCGTGACCCAGAAAAGGGATGCCATTGCCGCTCCCAACGCAATCTTGAAAATGGTCTTCATTGTTTCTCCTCGTTTGATGTGTGGTTGTAGTAAGAACAACAGTGTAGCACCGGGCGCACAGATCGGCAATTTGAGAGAGCCAGTGTGGAAAAACGGCGTCGCAACGGACTTTTTCGGGGGTTCCGGGCCGTTAATGCTGTCGGTGGACGGCCGGGTTTTCCGTTCCGTGATGATCGGGTTATGATACAAATTCGATGATCACCAAGAAACAAGCCATGAAATCATTGAGAATCCTTTCCATTGTCTTTGCCATGCTGTCGCTCCAGATTCAGGCGGACGAGCCAGCTCTGTTCAGCACCGAGAATCTGACCCCGAAAACCGCCCTGAAGGCCGCCTTGGCTGCGCTGGAGAAGTGCCGCGACGAGGGGTATCAGGTCGCGGTGGTCGTCACGGACCGCAACGGCCTTCCCCAGATCATGATTCGTGACCGGTATGCCGGCGCGCACACTCACGAGACCGCGCGTCGCAAGGCTTGGACGGCCGCCAGTTTTCGCGTCGGTACTTCCGAGCTCGTTTCCGTGACCGCTGCCGGGCAGTCCCAATCCGGCATTCGTCATGTCGAGGGCGCGATCATGCTCGGCGGGGGACTGTTGATTGACGCCGGCGGCTCCACGGTGGGGGCGATCGGTGTGTCCGGTGCCCCGGGTGGGGAACTGGATGATCTCTGCGCCCAGGCCGGGATTGATGCGATTGAGGAGGATATTCTGTTTTAGGGAGAGATAGCTAAAGGTCTACAAAGCATTGGCTGAAATTCCGATTTGGTCAGGCAGAGCAGTCGTGAGGCACGGACTTTCGTGGCAGACTCTTGCAAGTTTGGAGACGAGTCGGATAGTGGCGGCAATCCAATTCTCCCGAATTTGAAATATGCTCTTTCACCAGAGTCATATTTCAGGCTACATACATTTCGAGAAGACTTAGGAAAGCATTTTTCAAATCAGGGTATTGCCCCATTTCTTTGGATTTCGATGAAGTACTCGAAATCAACCACTTGATGTTTTTATATTCAATGAGTTAGATGGTTGATAAGGCGTATACGCATGGGCAAATGAGGCATGCTTGGGGAAAGACCGATCTGGATACAGGTGAAACTCATGCTCTGGCGCACCATAGCGGCGATGTGGCAGCGGTACTGATGGCCCTATTTCAACAGCCGGTGTTCCGTCGACGGGCTGAGGCTGCGGCGGGTCGCTCACTGGACGATGTGGATTGTACCCGTCTGGGCGCACTGGCCTTTATGCATGACATTGGCAAGTTGGCACCGGGATTTCAGGCAAAGGGCTGGTCCGACGACTTGTGGAAATGGCCCAAGGTTGGTCATCTTACAGCTGGCTGGCAGTGGTGCGACAGCCTGGATGGTCGTGAAGAAACAGCACTGAATGGGACTTTACCAGATCTCTTCCAGTGGACAGGAGGGGAAGATTGGATGTCGATGCTATTTGCCCACCACGGAAGGCCGGTTGCCGAATCTGGTCTAGAGCGTCCATGGCCCATATTGCCGTATTATGACTGGAAAGCGGAAGAAGAAACGATGGGCAGAGCAATGAAGTCATGGTTTCGAACGGCTTTCGGGTCGGAAGGAAGTCCTCTGCCTACCAGCCAGAGATTCAGGCATTTTTTCGGCGGCGCCTTGGCCTTGGCTGATTGGATAGGGTCTGACAAGAGAGCTTTTCATTTTGAGCCTGTTTTCGATGTTGGATACTGGTCACATGCCCAGAAAACGGCAGAAAGCAGATTGCAGGCGGTTGGTTTGGATGTGCGAGGCAACCGCATTCTATGCCAGCCGGGATTTCGTCAGCTGACTGGTCATGAGGAACCGAATTCGTCGCAAGCTGAAGTCGGGCGGGTGTCCACCGAGCAGCAACTATTGATCCTTGAGGCAGAAACCGGCTCGGGCAAAACCGAGGCGGCACTCTGGCGTTATCTGGCACTTCGTACCGCAGGAGAGGTGGAAGGTCTCTATTTTGCGGTACCGACCCGAGCTGCGGCGAGGCAGTTGCATGACCGTATCGACACGGCGTTGAAGCGGGTTTTCGGATGTGGTGCCGAGGCAGTGCTCGCTATCCCGGGGCAGATTGAATCCGGTCAGGTATCGGGTCGTCGGCTTCCCGATTGGTCGGTGTTGTGGGATGATGATGAAACGGTCGAGCACCCCAGTCGTTGGGCAGCAGAGCACGCGACGCGCTATCTCGCATCTGAGGTTGCAGTAGGGACGGTAGACCAAGCGATGCTGGCCGCATTGACGACAAAGCATGCCCATCTCAGAGGGTTCGCTCTGTCCCGGAGCTTATTGGTGATTGACGAGGTGCATGCTTCGGATGCATACATGCGCCGTATCCAGAAGAAGTTGTTGACGGATCATCTAGAGATCGGTGGACATGCCATGCTGATGTCGGCGACACTGGGGGCTGTGGCACGCTCCGAATTCTTGGGTTCTGATATCACGCCCTGCCAAGAGGATGCCAGACAGGCTGCCTATCCGGCAGTCTGGATCAAGGGCGAGACCGGCCCCCGTAGGATTCAGGATTCGAGCAGTAACAAAGCTGTGAATATCACGACAGTCAAGGGATGGGACTGTGGAGAGGCGGCTCGAATTGCCACAGAGGCGGCAGGCCGGGGCGCAAGAGTACTGGTGATTCGTAATACCGTGGCGCGTGCACAGGAAACCTTTGAAGAATCATGTCGATTGAGTCGTGACCTTGTGATGCAGGTAAACGGGGAGCCAGCCCTGCATCATAGCCGCTTTGCCGCCCAGGACCGCAAACTGTTGGACCGGGCGGTTGAGGATACGCTTGGCAAGGAAGCTAGGACGATGCAGGGTTGCGTTGTCATCGGTACGCAAACGCTGGAGCAATCGCTGGACATAGATGCCGATTTTCTTGTGACTGATCTTTGCCCGATGGATGTTTTGCTACAACGGATCGGGCGATTGCATCGACACTTTAAGCGGGAACGTCCGGATGGGTTCGATATGCCACGAGTGAGAGTACTTTGTCCTGAAAGCGGGCTTGGACCGCTAACCGAAAAATCCGAGAATGGGCTTGGCAGTTATACGCAAGGCCCTCTGTCGGGTGTGTATGTGGATATCCCCGGGCTGCAGGCCACGCTTGAGAAGATCGGCGCACATCCGGTCTGGAATATCCCGAGCATGAATCGAGCGCTGGTCGAGGCCGCGACACATCCTGATGCGTTGTACAGGACAGCAGAACGACATGGCTGGCAGAATTACCAGCAGAAACTAAGCGGTATGCAACTGGCCCAGATCGGGTTGGCAGGCAATGTTATTCTTGATCGATCGGCAGAATTGCCTGACAAATACCCGGATGACGAGGGAATCAAAACGCGCCTTGGGGAGGAAGGTGCGGTATTCGATTTGCCGGAACCAGTGACCGGACCTTTCGGTGAGCCTGTACAACGCTTTGCTCTTCCCGCCCACTGGTCGAGAGGGATTGCTGGGCAAGAAGAATGCGTGAGAGTGCCGGGGACGGAATTCGTTATTGAGATCAAGGGAAAGCGATTTTCATATACGCGTATGGGACTGAAGCAACATGGATAATACGTTAAAGAGTAACTTGTTGACGGAGCCGTTGCTGACAACTTGCGTCGGCGATGCAACGAAAAGCTTGTCTTTGGCAGGGGTGATGGCGGCAATGGCGCGGGGTGAAATATCTAGTTTCTCTTGTCTTCGCCCGCATCAACGTCCTGCATGGCATATGTTTCTTGTGCAACTCGGAGCCTTGGCACTGTGGACTGGTGGTCGAGCAGATGTGCCCGAAGATGAAGAAACTTGGCAGGTGTTGTTGCGCAACTTGACGCTGGGGTTCGAAGAGGATGAGCCTTGGCGACTTGTTGTATCGGATCGCAGTAAACCTGCCTTTATGCAGGCTCCCGATCCGGGAAGGTTGAAGTGGACACAGGTATCGACCCCTGATGAACTGGACATGCTGATCACCTCGAGAAACCATGATCTGAAACGGCAGATAGCTAGACAGTCCACCGTTGAGGATTGGACTTTCGCACTGGTATCGCTACAGACCATGGAGGGCTTTGGCGGGGCCGGGAACTATAACATAGCGAGAATGAATGCCGGGTCATCCAGCCGCCCCATGTTAGGCTTGGCTCCCGTGGGGCATCAGATTCATACCGTTGACGAGAGTTCATGGTGGCGGCGTGATATAAATTTGCTGCTGAAATGGAGGGTCGAAGGAAACGGGGGAGTTGTCTGCAAGGCCGGGGGTAAGGCCTTGATATGGCTTTGTGACTGGCCGCAAGAGAAAAGGCTTGATCCTGCGGGCTTGGACCCTTGGTTCATAGAAATCTGTAGGCGGATTCGGCTGAAGGTCGGTACAAGAGGCATTGTGGCCGAGAGGTCCACTTCGAAATCTGTGCGAATCGAGGCGCGTGCACACAAGGGGGTGCTTTATGAACCTTGGGGACCGGTGCACAAGACCGAAAACAAGCTGCTTACCTTGGGGGATCAGGATATCGATTATCGGCTGTTGTGCCGGGTATTGTATTCCGGCGACTGGGAGTCTCCTCCATTGGCTCGGAATGCGGAAACTGACCAGGGAGACATGGTTCTGGTAGCGGAGGCTCTTTCACGGGGCAATTCCAAGACCAACGGTTTTCGCTCTCGTTTGGTGCCGGTGCCTGAAGCTGTGGTTCGCAGGTTTTTGAGAAAATCAGCGCGGGATATATCGAAAGAGCAGATCGAAGATATCAAGCGTGTTGCCAAAGTACTCGACATTGGTCTGGCGGTGGTATCAGCTGGTGGAAAAAAGGACGAAACCACCAATAATTTCATATTGAATAAGCAGGATTATGCCGTCGCCGAATCGGCGCAAGCCTCTTTTCAGCGGCAAGTAGACAGGATCTTCTTTCCATCTCTTTGGAAACAACTGGCAGTGGCTGGTCGTATACAAGAGGAAAGGGTCGAGATCCGGTATGTTTTCATACAACAACTGGCGGAAGCGGTGAAATCTGAATTTGAGGCAGCCTTACCCGGTATTTCATGCGCTTCCATTCACAGGCCCCGGGCAGAGGCGCGTGCGCGACTGTGCCTTGAGAGTCGACTTCGCTCAATGACATACAAGATGGAGGTTGAACGCGATGTCTCAGGCTGAAAACGATGTTGGTCATGTGGCGATCGAGATCGCGAAATTTCTTGCAAAGGCTGAGCCAGGCGAATTGGCAGAATTGCGTCGCATGGAGATCAAACTCGGAGCTCGCTTATTCTGGAGGTTGTCCGCACAATATGACAGGATTGCCAACCGACCCGAAAAGTGGGCGGTAATCGTGCGAATGCTGGCGTTGCTGACACCAACGGGCTCCCGTGAATCCAAAGAGAGCGTACATGATGGCAAGCGTGCGTTGGGGGCAGTTCTTTGCGATGGTGGGCAAACAGGACCGGTCGAGCGACCTCTTCTCAGCGAAAGCCGACTGGCGCGCTTGTTGGCAGCGCGGAGCAAAATCCGGCTGGAAGCGCTGGAACGTGCTGTGAAGATGCTGGCACGAAATCAGGTGAAATTGAATACCGCTGAACTGGCTTGGGCGGTTATTGCTCCTGAGCGTGCAACAGCACAAATTGCCAAAGCCTATTACAAACGACTTGATTCAACCGCGAAAGATGAAGCAATAGAGGAATCCAAAGATGAATGAACAACGTTTTCTACAAATCCATTTTCTGACCCCCTACAGTTCCGTCCTGCTGAATCGGGATGACAGCGGACTGGCCAAGCGCATTCCCTATGGTGGTTATCTGCGCACCCGAATAAGTTCGCAATGCCTTAAACGCCATTGGCGAATCGCTGAGGATCCTCATGCCCTAAAGATGATCGATGGTGCGGATGCGGCATGGCGCTCCAGGGAAATCGTGGATCGCAAAGTGTTGGGCGATTTTCGTGAAACAGCGGATGCGTCGGTACTGGATGAGTTGGAGAAAGTGTTCAACGAAGTGGTCTATGGGGACAAGGGCGCGGACAAGAAGTCGCGCCAGACCCTTTTGTTGGGAAATGTTGAAATTGAGTGGCTCAAAAAGGAGGCTGAGCGTCTCTTGGCTGAGGCGGGTGATGATAGTAAGGCCATGCAGAATCTGGCAAAGAATTGGGGCAAGGAAGGCCGAGAAAATTTCAAGACGATGCGACGGGAAGCCACACTACCTGGAGGACTTGTCGGCGCATTATTCGGGCGAATGGTGACCTCAGACCCCGAGGCCAATATCACGTCTCCGGTGCATGTCGCCCATGCGTTCACAGTCCATGCAGAGGAAACCGAAAGCGATTATTTCGTCGCAGTGGACGATCTTGCCTTGCCGGATGAGACAGGGGCTGACACGATTCAGGAAACGGAATTGGTGGCGGGATTGTTCTATGGATACGTGGTTGTGGACATACTAGGACTCCTGTCTAACCTCGGGGAGGATTCGAAGATGGCCAGCGAGGTGTTGCACAATCTCGTCTATTTGATTGCGGAAGTATCGCCCGGAGCGAAGCTGGGCTCGACGGCGCCTTACAGCAGAGCATCGATGATGCTTCTCGAGGCTGGGGGCAGGCAGCCAAGAAGCCTTGCTGAGGCCTTTCGTTCACCCTGCCCACCTGAAGCCGGAAAGGCGGTTAAGGTCCTTGCCGACCATCTTGTATCCCTTGATGAGGCTTATGAGACAAACGAGATACGTATGGTAATGAACCTGACGAATGCCCCCGTGCCCCATGCCAGTGCGGGCACTCTGAGGGAACTAGCCGAGTGGGCTGGGAGATTGCCTGGACAGCTGGAATGAGCCATCGCTGGCTACATATGCACCTGTGTGCACCGCTGATATCTTTTGGCGGCATTACTGTTGATCAGTTCGGTCCCACTAGGGATTTTCCGGCCATCTCATCTTTGACCGGACTCTTTGGCAATGCCATGGGTTGGCGGTGGCAGGATCGTGATATGCATCAGGCATTGCAGGACAGGCTGATTTTCGGTGTCGGTATTGCACGTCAGGGAAGGCTAGTGGCAGACAATCAGAATGCCCGCGTTTATGAAGGCGAGTCTGGATGGACGACATGGGGCGAGCCCGACGCACGCAACAAGGGCCCCAGCTACACGGGAAAGCCTGAAGCGGGCCAAATTGGTGATCAGCAGGGCAGAAAATGGTTGACTCATCGTCGACAGCGGGGCTATTTGGCCGATCACGATTGTCATGTGGTTATTCGCCTGGCGGAAGGCGAGGGACCGATTCTGGATGAGCTGGCAGATGCCCTGCAGTTTCCTGTCAGGCCTCTGTTTATTGGGCGCAAACCATGCTTACCGTCTGTTCCCCTGTTCTCTGGTTGGGTGAAAGGTGCCACAGCTCGCACTGCGTTAATGAATCTTGATGTAGACTGGAGCAGTTGTGGAGAGGCTCTCTGGCCAGAGTCGCATGATTTGCCCGAGGGTGCACGGATGTTGGATCTTCCCGACCTGAGGAACTGGAGAAGCGGGTTGCATGGTGGCTCGCGTAGAGTAGTGCTAGGGAGGTTGGTATGAGAGACCTCCACCTTGTTGGGATTCCTGTCGACTTACGCCAATTGCATCATTGGGGGGTATGCCGTAGTCTCACCTGCAATGGCTATCTCGATGAGGGTCTTGCTCTACATCACGTACTGGATGAGTGTTTTGGTCGTGCAGTGTTGCAACCCTTTCGATTAATGGTGCCTCATGAAAGAAGGCAGGGAAAAGTTTTTGCCTATGCTGCTCTGGATAGTGTTGCTCTGGATCAGACAGCCCGCGCTGTCGCCACTCCTGATTTGCTGGAGGTGATTGATCTGGACAAGATGCAATCGGTACCGCGTCCGGCATCGGCTTGGCGAGAAGGACAAAGGCTGGGGTTTGATTTGCGAATTCGTTCCGTTGTGCGTCTGGCCAAACCCATTAAACATGAAGGCAAGCATTTTCGCCAAGGTGCTGAGGTGGATGCATGGTTGTCCCATGTGTTGGCTGGAGGCACGGCAGATCGTGAAGCGCTTTATCTCGATTGGTTGGATGCACGTCTTGATGGAGCGGCGAAGCTTGAGCGCCAAGCCTCGAAGATGGCACAGTTCCGTCGTAGCACGGCAGTCCGTAGCAGACGGATGACTGAAGGCCCGGAGGTGGTGATCCATGGAACACTATCGGTGCGCGACTCAGGAGCATTTTTCGGGAAATTGACCCAAGGAGTGGGTAGACACAGGGCTTATGGTTACGGAATGATATTGTTGCGTCCACCACAAGGGTCATGCTGAAGGGTCGGCTTGGACTTGATACGGCGCATATCCCCCATGCGGACCGTGCAGGGTTGTTGTATCTTGCACGCGGTGCGCTGACAGCCAGATTTGGTACTCTGACATTTGAGCAGGGAGCGTCTCCAAACAAGGGCGCTCTGGAGCCTGGCGAATATTCGATTCCGCTTCAGGGTGTGTCGATGATTCTGCTTGGACCGGGTTCAACTATCAGCCATGATGCTCTTCGGCTGCTAGCCTATGCCCGTACTGCTCTTGCAGCGGTCGGGGAGGATGGTGTACGGCTTTATACTGCTCCACCTTTAATACCCGATCGGTCAGATTTGGCTCGAAAGCAAGCGCGGACTTGGGCCGATGAGGATTTGCGACTGAAGTGTGCACGACGGATGTACGCTTGGAGGCTTGGAAAGGTTCTGCCGCATCGGGATATTGACGTGCTGCGGGGTATTGAGGGTGCTCGGATGAAGGAAAGTTATGCCCTGATAGCCCGGCAGGTGGGTGTGAGTTGGCGAGGAAGACGTTACAACCGAGCTAACCCGAGCGCAGCCGACCTACCAAACCAAGCATTGAATCATGCTGCGAGTGCAGTCGAAGCCGCCGCCGCAATTGCTGTGTCTGCTACCGCTACCATTCCTCAGTTGGGTTTTATCCATGAATCTCCTGGACAAAGTTTTGTCTTGGACATTGCTGACCTGTTTCGCGATTCAGTGACAATTCCCTGTGCTTTCAGGTCGGCAAAAAGGGCAATCGACCACCCAGATATCAGCATAGAGCGAATCACGAGACGCCTGACGGGAAAAGCCTTGGCTGATGAAAAAGTCATTCCGGCTATGATCAATCGCATCAAGTCTCTATTCGTCGAAGAGGAATAATGCCGCTGACTGTAATCGTCACGCGGGATGTCGAAGAGCGCTACAGAGGCTTTCTTGCATCGGCTATGCTGGAAGTGTCGCCAGGGACTTATGTTTCACCCAACATGAGTACTGGAGTGAGGGAAAGAGTCTGGGCGGTGATGTGCAAATGGCACCAAGCACTGGGAAGAGGCTCGGTTACGCTCGTTTGGCGCGGTTTTCAGATCCTCGCTGAGCTGAGAGGAGGCATATGGAGTGTGCAGATGCTTGTCGACCAGGTTCGCCGCTTCAGATTCGTCCAGCACCCTTCCTCTGCTGGCATGATCATGCACTTCTGCGAGCATGTCATGGAGAGACTTGCCGTAACCCAAGGCCGGTGCGATCGGAGCGTTGAAACCGCAAAGAATCTGGAGCTTGAACCGATAAGGACACTCAAAGAAATACTTCAGATCAGAAAATGAAAAAGTGACGTTCACAATTCCCTTGCGTGGTTCGGCCTTCAGACGAGGCCTTTGAGAATAGTCCGGCGTGTACCGCTTGACATACTTGGAGCGCAGGATGAAGCGCCAGAAATCCGAAGGATTCCTGAAAAGCTGATTCCCGGATATTGGCCCATAAGTCAGGTGTAGAAATTTCTTGCTGCGAGTCAACGCGACATAGAAGAGACGGCGCTCATCCTCGACAGTTCCTTCATAGCGTTCCTGTTTCCTTACCCCGGCCCGCGGCAGCAGGTGCCACGCATTCCTCCCTCCGACCTTTTTTGCCGGAAACCGATTTTTAAGTAGAGCCGGCAAGAACACAGCCGGCCACTGCATCCCTTTGGCTTGGTGCACTGTCATGATCTGGACAGCGTCGGGGGTGGCATAGCTCTTGTCCTGCCACCCTTCCGGATAGGCATTCTCTGCGCCATACACCAGGAATTTTGCAAATGAACCGAATTTTTCGGAAGGGATAGATTTGTAATGCACAGTTTCGAAATCTGAAATCAGTTCACTGAATTTCCCCAGGTTATACAGTACGATTTCCTGTCTGCCTTGAGGCATACGCTCCTCCCTGATGCCTGCCCTGTCAAGGAAAGCCAGAAATGCTTTCTGGATGTCCCCATCTTCCCACTTTTTCGATATTGCGACCCTATCCTTGATTTCTTCAGCGTCATCCAGAGCGGCCTCCAGATCACCCTGATCAATGCCGATGTTCGAATCCATCCATGACTGAACAACAGCATTTCGATCACAGCCATCATCAGCCATGAACAGGAAAAGTCGCCGCGCCGCCTCGGCTTCCGGGGCTCTGAAAAGGTCCGCCATTCCTTTCACAATATATGGAATATCGGCCCTATCAAGCGCATCCGTTATTGGTGTTGCATTGCCCTTAACGGTTCGAAGCAGGATTGCCACATCAGACCAGGACAAGCCTCTTTCTTCACCTTCGAGAGCAGTCCCACGGAGGGAATGTATGGTTTGTGCAATATATTCAGCCTCCTCATCGGGCGAATCAAAGGAAAGTGCAACAATGTCCCCATCTTCATATGTCTGCATCCCGGCCGATTCCATCTTCTTGACCAGACGGTCATCATTCTGCTCGATGAATTCCCGGGCGGTATTGACCACTCCTTCACTGGAACGAAAGTTCTTGTCGAGAGCAACTTGTTTGACTGACTCGTACCGAGTATCGAAACTCAAGATATTTTCGACGTCACCTCCCCGCCACTGGTAGATAGTCTGATCATCATCCCCGACAACACAGATCCCCGTGCCCAGCTTCGACAGCTCCTTAATGATGCGCTCCTGGACAGGGTTTATATCCTGATATTCGTCAACAACGACATACTTGACCCTTTCTCCGAGCCGAGAACGAACTCCAACGTTGTTCTCAAGAACAGATACGGCTTCGCTCATGATGGACGAATAATCGAAATAGCTCATGCTGTCGAGCAACTCCTGATATTTTGGCAAACCGTCCGAATACACCGAACATTGAGGCAACTCGCTTTGCTCAAGGTCAGATTCTCTGAGAATGGACAATGCGGTTATGTAGTGCCTCGTGTCGGTATAGCGCTTGAGCTTATTTTCGGGATCATCTACCAGTGTTGATGTTGTCAGACCGCTTTTATTGCTGTTTCTATCGACAAACAGGGCTTGCTGGACCTCGTTGAGCACCTCATACCTGAGGTATCTCGGTACCTCGTTCTTCAACAATTCCAGACAATAGGCGTGAATGGTGCCGACAAACATTTCAGCAAGGCCTACAACATCGCCCAATTCTTCCTGTACGCGGGCTACTATCCGTTCCTTCAGTTCGTCTGCAGCCTTCTCCGTGAACGTAAATGCGACAATATTTCCGGGAGCGAGCCTAGACGGTCCCTGCTTCAGCAGGTGAACAATTCTCTGTGCGACAACTTCTGTCTTGCCTGAACCGGCGCAAGCGATTAACTGAAGATTCTTTCCATCGTAGGTAATTGCTTCCCGTTGCTCATCGGTGAAATTCATGACTCATCTCGATTCATGTCAAGTCTGTTAATTTGTAGAAACCATCGAATTGCAGGATGCCATTGTTTCGGGCTGAACCCCCGGGATGCGTGTCTGCACTTCATGACAAGGGCCGTACCTCCCGAATACTCATATTGGCCGATCCAGCCTCGGTCGAAGTGTCCTTCGTTATGCCTATACTTGCTTGGAAGGTGTTTCAGAATATCTTGTTCAAGTTTGGAACACGACGAGAAGCCTTCTTCTGGCAAGTAATCCCAAACTGTGAACCCAAATACAACAATATGCGTCGGCTGTACAGAATCCAAGCATGAAAGAAACGATTTTGTCCCGCACTCAAACATTTCATCGATTGGTCTAGTGTTTGGATTTGGGACCATATCCTGAATAAAATTGTAAAATGCAATTGAGTTGTAAAAATCGGTTCGATCTTCTCCAGCTATCTCCCCCATGCCACCTAGAATTGCGTTCTGTATACTGGTCATAAACTTAACATTCCATTCTTCGGTGATATGGTTTTCAACAGCAATCGCGGTCAATCCATCGTCGTCCCACTCTCCATAATGCGATTCGCCGACAACAAGAAGACGGGGCGGTATACCCTGATCATTTGAGTTTCCAAAATCGGGACCTATCCAAGGAAGAAATTTCATGAGTGGTTTTAATGTTGACGACCTATTTGGCCGTCATTTCCCATTCCACGTGCACGGTACACGCAGCCAGGCTGATCTTTTTGATTGTGATCTTTGCGTCGGATCGATCCAGGGACACACAAGCCGCAACATCATGTCCCCTGTAGGAGCAATTGATGGTCGGTCCGTCTGCATTGAATGCCGACAGAGGCGTTGTCTCCAGAGATTCGAAAATGCCGGTCGGGATTTCAATGAGCTGATATCGAGAAGGTATCGTCTTGCCCTCCCGAAAGGCCCGAAGCATTATGATTGAATCCACCGCGTCGACGTACGCCCGAAACAAGGACAGGGTTCGATCCCTGCGCTCTCTTGCCGTTCTCATGTCCTGGATCCATGCCGCTTCGGTCAGTTTCGAGATATGCGCCGAAGTCCTGGACAGCCTCTGTGCGGCAGTCGACTTCAGGGACAGCTTCTGCCTTGGTGAGCCCGGGCGCTGGATCTCGAGATCGAGAAACCTGTGGGTTTCTGAGACCGGATCACCAACCTCCCATCCCGAGGCCTCGCAGGCATTGCTGAATACTGTTTCGAAACCCTTCTGTGCCAGCGGCTCGGTAGTCGTGCCGTGATGTACGGACAGAGCCAGACCGAAATATTCGATCCATCCGTCGGTCAGCCAGGAGTCGTGCGCCTCCAGCATGACTTTGGGCGGAGCAGACAGGGCCTCGACCATCCGGGCAACAAATCGTACGCCGGTCGGTGAAAGCTGATCCAGTTTTCTCTTGAGTTCTTCGAGAGCCGTCAACGCTTGAGCCTGCGTTGCATAAGATCAATGAAGGCCGGCTTCAGTTCAATGCCGACCCATTGCCGTTTGAGGTCTTGGGCGGCCAGCAACGTCGTTCCTGAGCCGGCATAGGGGTCCAGCACAAAATCGCCAGTCCGACTTGTCATCGCGACACAACGCTCGGCCAAAGTCGCCGGCATGATGGCGGGGTGGTCATCCAACGAACCGTTGTATCGCTTGCGAGGTTCCGTCCGGATGTCCCAGGTCGTTCTGAGACGACGACCGTTCGGGCCGCGAACCGCGTCCACGTCGTAATAGTAGTCCTTGTCCTTTGACAGGAGGAAAACGGTTTCATGCGCCTTTGTCGGCCGATCCCGCACCGATTCAGGATGAGCGTTGGGCTTGCTCCAGATCACCTCGGAGCGCAGCCACCATCCGTCATCCTGAAGGGCAAACGCCATCCTCCAGGGCAATCCGATCAAATCCTTGGGTTTCAGCCCGTCCGGAGTCGGAGGGCGCACGGACATGGCCCTCGCCTTGTTCTTCTTGTCCGGAGCCCGGTATCGACGGTTTCCGGAAGTATAGGCATCGCCTACATTCAGCCAGACCGTTCCGTCTTTCTTCAGAACCCGCTGGAGCTTCCTGAATGTCAGCATGATATCGGAAATGTACGCACCAAGGGATTCGTCACGTCCGGTCTGCATGCTGACATCATAGTCTCGCAGCGACCAATAAGGCGGCGAGGTTACCACCGACTGAACGCTTTCATCGGGAAGCAAATCCAATGCATCAATGGCAGATCCCTGGATAAGTACATTTCGTGAAAGCCTGCCGATTCGATCATCCTTCGTCGTGATCGAGAGAATTCCTGTCGAATAAGGAGATTTCTTTTTGACTATGCGGCGGTCGCGTGTCGTATCGCTGGGGATATGCTGTACGGGATGTTCCATGGATGTGACGGGCATTATCGACTGTCTCCGCGAAATTGCCGAATCCGCTCCGGCGGAAAGTACCGGTAGAAAGCCGTTCTGCCGATTTCGAGCTGATCGATGACATCGCCAACGTGCGGATAGGCATCCGTATCCCTGAGCATGGCCTCGGCATTCTTCAGTTTCGTTTCATCCAGAGCCCGCGGCCGGCCACCTCCCCGGCCGCGCTTCCTTGCGGCCCTCAGGCCAGTGCGCGTGTTTTCGACGATCAGATCCCGCTGGAATTCATTGAATGTTGCCGTGACGTGGAAAAACAGCTCACCGTCATGAGTTGAGGTGTCGATGTTCTGGGTCAGGACCTTCAGCTGAAGCCTCCGGCTCCGAACCAGCTCCACCGTCTTTATCAGTTGCCGGAGCGAGCGGGCAAGACGCGACAGTTTCCAGACCATCAGAGTATCCCCGGGCTGGGAAGACTCCAGTGCAGCCATCAGTTGAGGCCTGTCCGGACTGATTCCCTCTGCGGTTTCCACAAAGATTTTTTTGCATCCCGCATCACGGAGGGCCTCTTTCTGCGAATCCGGATTCTGATCCGGAGAAAAGGCCCACGCATACCCAATCAGCATGATTAAATTTATTCCTGAAACGTCAACCCCTAGATTGTAACAGAACATCAGATTGGCAAAGCTGAAAATGAGCCTCTACTCAACTTGCAGAACTTCCACACTTCCGTACTCAGGAACCCAGCGAGTATGTCCGTGTTTTCTCCCCCAATCTTTGGGAGGTCTCCACTGGCACTTTACGGTGCAGGGAAATCCTGCCTTGAGCACCTTGTCGATGTTTGCCATATTGTCCTCGTCACCCCATATTGCAAGCTTCCCGGCATTTTCGATCTGACAGACGAGGCGATAGGCATTACCGGTCTTCTGGACTCCACCCTCGTCCAGACATATGAGATGGAATGTATCGCAATTCATAACAGCTCCTCCTCTTCTATTGATCATGAATATTGTGAATGGAGACTTTATCGGTACAGTATAGACTCAGCTGAAGGTCCTAGGCTTAAGGCATTACTCATAGTATTGGGTAGATATCAAATGACTCGAAAAAACGACAACGATCATGAGAAATAACCGGGTATGACAGTACAGAAGAAATCTTCCAGAAAACTGTTCCCGCGGGCTGTTTCTCCGAAAGACAGATTCAGGACTTGTTGAAGATCCTTGCTGCCAAGACCAGTTTGAATTTTGAAGAAATTGTCGACGCTTTCGGGAAGAGAAAAACGAAGTCAGGAGCGTTCTCAATCGAGTTGAGGGCTGGTTATCAAGATATTGTATGATAGCGTTTTTCAGAGAAAGAAAACGCATGGTCCGAGCCACCTTTTTCACTTCGACAACGAGCGGTTTCTCAGGTCTTACGAGGCGGGCTAGAATCGTTGTCCAGAGCCTCAAGCCAGCAGTGGATGACAGGATCGTGTCATCTGAACTGAGGAACCGCGCACGGACGTGCCGATTTGCCGAGATATGACCGAGCTATACAAACACTGGTGCGACACCAAACAAACTCCTAACAACGGGAAAACACTGTGGCTCTTGTCCGAGCTGAATCATGGGCGTGAGCATGCTTTGAGGGAACTGCCCGGCCGCATCCTCAATCACTATGTGTCGGATGAAGAAATCGCGGAAAGTGTGAAAACTCTGGGCCACCCGGATACCGCAAATTGGATACGCACACTGTTGCCGGAGAGGGCAATCGGCAGGTCGGGGGATCTTGGTGAAATCTTGGCGACGGAGTTTGTTGAAGAACAGTTGGGCTACGAAGTTCCCGTACGCAAACTGCGCTACAAGGATCACCGGGAAGTGACGATGCGCGGTGAAGACGTGATCGGTGTTACTCATGACGATAATGATGGACTGACCTTGTTGAAGGGTGAGGCCAAGAGCGCTCAGACCCTCTCCCGGGGAACGGTCGAGACGGCGCGAGAAAAGTTGAAGGAGGGCTTCGGGAGGCCCTCGGCACACTCGCTCACTTTTGTTGCCCGAAAGCTTATCCAGAGTGACGATCCTGATAGGAAGGAGCTCGGGAAAGCAATTCTACTAGAGGCAACGAATCAAGCGGTGCCGATGAGAAGACTCGCTCATCTCCTGTTCACGCTTACCGGCAACCGGGTAGATCAGATCATTAAGAACGACTTGAATGGTGCGGATGATACCCATCCGCAACACTCGGTGAACGTGAGAATCGGAGACCACGGGAGCTTTGTCAAGAACATCTACGAGAAGGCAGGTTCGCTTGGAGACGATTGAGGAACTAGTCGAGTTCTTGCAGCACGCATTGGATGACCGCGCGCGCGGACGTGTACTCGATACTGGGGAAGCGTGGTCGATCATTCGACAGGACGGCGTGATCCCTGACAACGCGTCGGTATTTCGCCCCACGTTGAGCGCCGATCTGGCGGAGTACGGATTTGCGTTGCTCGATGCCGGGCTTGAGTTGAATGCCCTTGATGCCAGGCCTCTCCTGGCTAAACGCGCATTCAAGAGTTCCGGCAAGGCGTTCGAGAACCTTGTGAGAAACGGTGACCCGACCGATCCACAGCGCGGATTTCATCGCGTCATTGCTGCGGCCTCTTATCATCTCGGCGGTTTTACGGCCGTTGCCTATGCGCTCTTCCGGCCCGTCGACGCCGAAGAACAAAATCTGAATACTGCGGAGATCTGTCTGGTTCGACTCATGCTGAGAGACCTTGAGGGCGTACGAAGTACGGCGAGAGAATGGCTTCGTGATGATCGACACCTCGACGCCGCGATAGTGGAGCGATTGCAGGGAGTTGGTGGAAATCTCGACGCTGAAATCGGATTGATCCTGATCGGATCCGTATGCAGAGCACTGTCATGCTTCGAATTCGCCTTGCGCACGGGCGAGTCAAAGTTCGTCGAAAACTCCAGAGAAATACTTCTGGAAGTTGCCAAGTTGGCCAGCGAGAGCGGAATGTCTTCGCTTTGGTGGATTATTCGCTTGATGCTCGGACTATTGGGTGATCTCTGGAGTCAATCTCTGCATGTGGTGCTGCCGAACTGTCCACCGAACGATGCTTCGGAACGGTACTCGAATCTGCGGACGATCTTCATCTCTTCGTTATTCTCTCGCAAACTAGCGGAGATCGAACTTTGGCCGTCGCAGGTGGACGCGGCAAGACGAGCTGCGGACCCTAATGATGACCTTGTCGTCTCGCTTCCGACGAGTGCGGGGAAGACACGTATAGCAGAGCTCGCCACGCTCACTGCGCTCGCGATGGACAAACGAACAATGATCATCACGCCTTTGCGAGCTCTGTCGGCACAGTCAGAGCAATCGTTTCGCTCGCGGTTCGCGCCACTTGGGGCGAACGTATCATCGCTTTACGGTAGGAGCGGCCTGTCTGCGGGCGACGTGGATGCACTTCGAAGCCACGACATCGTGGTGTCCACACCGGAGAAGTTGGACTTCGCATTGCGAAGCGATCCAGCGATCATCGACAACGTGGGCCTGATCGTACTGGATGAAGGTCATCTCATCGGTCCCGGGGATCGGGAGATTCGCTACGAGATCCTTGTTCAACGCCTTCTGAGGAGAGCGGACGCAGGCGAACGCAGAATCGTGTGTCTATCTGCCGTATTGCCGGATGGCGAGCACTTGAACGATATGACCGCTTGGATTCGTTCCGATGAAGATGGGGAGCCTGTCAGATTGAACTGGCAGCCGACGGATCAGCGCTTCGGCACCCTCGAATGGTCGGGTACTTCTGGACGCTTGAACTATAGTCTTGATCAGAACGGTCCATTCGTCGGAGGATTCATACGGCAATTGCCGCCGCGCGGCGAAGATCGCAAACCGTACCCACGTGAATTGAGAGATGTGGTCTTGATGAGTGCATGGCGCTTCGCTAAGAAGGGAAAGCGCGCGCTGATTTTCATTACCCAGGCTAATTGGGTGGAAGGCTACGGCAAACAGGCCGTCAAGCTCGTCAAGAAGGGATATTTGCCGTCTTTGCTGGAAGTGCCCGAGGATATCGAGTCAGCAATGATGATCGGGGCAGAGTGGCTTGGACGCAGCCACCCAGCTGTTCAGTGTCTACGCTATGGAATGGCAGTCCATCACGGCAAATTACCAAGTCCCTTTCTGCGTGAAGTCGAACGATTGCTCGCCTCGGGAAAGATCAAGGTTACCGCGACCTCTCCGACACTCGCACAAGGTCTGAATCTCAACGCGGCAGTCCTGCTTGTTCCTTACCTGTTTCGCCGAGGTGAACCCATTCCCAGCGAGGAATTTGCAAATGTGTCCGGTCGTGCGGGGCGAGCCTTTGTCGACACGGAAGGTCTGATTCTGCATGTAATGGAGGATAAGTTTGTCGTGCGCCGCAATCAATGGCGAAGATTGGTGAAAAAAATGCACGAACGGTCGCTCGAGAGTGGATTGATTGCGGTCATTCATAAAGTTATTCAACGCTTGGCGGCAAACGGAATAGAAGGGGCAGAGGGTTACGAATACCTGGCCAACGCGCGCGAGGCGTGGAGAGCGGATGAAGACAACAGTGGAGAGGGGCTTGAAGAACTGGTCGCGAAGGTTGATTCCATCGTTCTTGGTTTGGTTGAGGCGCTGGATGCTGACTCTAAGGACCTGCCGAAACTTCTAGATGAGGCTCTGTCGAACTCATTGTGGGAAAGACAACTTAAGCGTCATGACCCCCTTGAGAAGAAAAGGCAATTGCACCTTCTGACAGCTCGAGCTCGTCTAATCTGGGGAGAAACAACGCAGGCCCAACGACATGGGCACTATGCAATGGGCGTAGGTCTGGAGACGGGCATTCAGGTCGATGCGATGGCGGAAACCCTGGCAAAGGACCTTGATCAGGCGGATCGAGCAGCATTGCAGGGCAATATTGAGGAATTGCATGAATCGCTGGTCCGTCTGGCGGATCGTTTGCTAACCATTCGACCTTTCGCTTATGACAAGCTCGACCAACAAAACTGGACTGAGATACTGCGGGAATGGCTGAGCGGGAGATCGCTGTCCGATATCGGGTCAACGCATGTCGAACTGATCGAGAACGTGTTCATGTATCGGTTGGTGTGGGCGCTCGAAGCAGTTCGCATCCGCCGTCACTCACTCGGCTGGCAGCCTGAAGATGAAATGATTCCCGGTGCGGCGGCGGCATGTGTCGATACCGGATTGCCTGATTTTCGCATGACCCTGCTAGTTCGCGCTGGTCTCGCTTCACGAGAGGCGGCTCAAATGGTGGTGGACGGACTCAATCCTGACTTCTTCGATGGAAGCGCAATGCGTCGGTGGCTTGCTGGTGACATCGTCGAGGCCTTATCATCGCGAGAAGATTGGCCGAGCGAATCGACGACATTGCTTTGGAAGCAATTCCGGAGCGAAGCGCTGAGCATCAGGGAGCGGGCGTGGCGCAAATCTACTGAGCCCATTGCGATCTCCAAACTTGATCCGACGGTGCAGAATGGCGCTCTGGTCCGCATAGAACCAGAGCCTTCCAACGGTGGTTCCAGACTGGCAGATCCTGACATGCGGAGAGTCGGATGGTTGGAGAAAGTGGTCGAGGAATCATCGAATTCGGTCACTTATGGTGAAATAGACTTGTCGAAAGACAAGGTGCTCATTCACCGAATTGGACTAGAAGTATGACCAAGTGTTTTGACTGCCAATCAAAACAGTGCCAGAGGAAACGGAGAATGCTCCCAGAGCAGTAAACAGAGTCCACTCCCGGCCAACCATGGGCCGAATGCAATGCGCCTTGATGAGACTGCCCTGAAAATGATCATCTTGGCACAGCAGTAAAGAATGCTGGCCATAGCCGCGGTGGCCACCGCGGCCGGCCACGACGCCCAGCCGCTCCAGGCACCGATCGCGGCCAGCAATTTGCAATCGCCCAGTCCCAGCCCCGCCTCCCCACCGGCAAATCGGCAATGTATCTCACGAATCATCCTGAGCCCCAGATAGCCGGCGATCGCGTCCCATACAGATGAGGTAAGAGGGGCAAAGACCTCCTGCGTGTTGATTCCCAGCCCGATGAACAGTAGAGGCCCCACCATTTGATCCGGAAGAAAACGATGATCGATGTCAATAAATGCCAGGACGATGAGGCAGTTCACGAAAATCAATGCCAGCAACAGCTCCATCCCGATGCCGAGCACATAACCACTCGACACCCACAATGCAGCGGTGATTGATTCCACCTGGAGATACCGGACCGGGATTCGTGCCCTGCAGATCCCACATCGACCCCGGGGCCTCAGATGGCTCAGGATTGGAATAGCGTGCCGCCATTTCAGAGGACGCAGGCATTGGGAACATCTCGATCTCATCCAGATGATCCCGGGCGCTTGCCTGGCCTCTTCCTGGGCCGCCTTCTCAAGTTCCCCAAGTTGCTCCCAGGACTCTACCCTCCAGGATTGAATCAACCGTGGGGGTAATCGACAGATGACAACATTGAGAAAGCTGCCGATAATTGATCCGAATACGAACAGAGCGCCGAGAGAAAGTGAGATGGGCAACGAATCCATTCTGGCCCACTCAGAGATCTGCGTTATCCGCTGTCGAGGAGCTTCCGGGTGGCTTTATCAAAACGAGCTTGTCATTGGGTGCTGGCACCACTTCCAGATCAAGGTGCTCAAGCGGCACAATCCACCCTCTCAGCATTGACAGCTTGTCCTTGGCCTGAACCCGCACCTGCCACCAGTTCTCGTCCCGTTCATTCGGGTTCTTGAGGTTGATCTTCAGGGACTGGAAGCTTTTTTGCACCGACGGTTTCCCCGCATGGGCGGGGATAGACCCCCTTCTGCCGGCAGCACCCGCTGTAGGAAAATGGTTTCCCCGCGTAGGTGGGGATAGACCCTGTCAGACTACGGACAGGAGTGTAATGTCTGAAAGCTCAATCGCATTACGGGAACGAGCGAGGTTGAAACCTCGCTGAAGATCAGTTCAGTACTCTTCAGGCGTACCATAGAATTTAGCAGACGTATCGCATTGTTCTCTTTCAAACAGAGCAGTCATGAGGCTGTGGCGTTTGTTGCTGCAGCGCTAATACCCGACAGCCCTATTCTGCTAAACTCATATCCAGTATTAGTCAACCGGAGGGATTGAGAAAGATCCATGGACAAGAATGTTGATTACCCGCCACTTTCGATCGATGGCCTTGAGTTTATTTCAGAGGCGTAGCTATACGATCATTGTCTTGCTATGCGGAGGCGACAAAAGTTCCTAGTATTATGTATCATTATTTCATTTACAGTAGGTTGTTAATGTGTCATGATCG
>VYGS01000007.1 GCA_009841725.1 Gammaproteobacteria bacterium | reverse complement strand
TTCGAACTCTCGAAGATCACTCCGGTCTGCCGGGTCCCGCTGTCGATCAGTTCGGTTCTCTTGATTCGCGGAAAACGATACTTCCTGGACTCGGGAAGCATGGATCCCTTTTTTCGATTGTAGGTGATCTTCAGTATGTCCGTGTCGTCCAGGGCAAAAACGGAAAACCGGTCGATTTCGCGTGGATTCTGGACCCCCATCTCTGCAAGAACGGGATAGCGCTCGCTCATTGTTCAACTCCGCTGGCGGCTAATGCAAGGTGCCTTCTTCGCCCTGATCGGCAGCATGCTCGTCTTCGTGCAAGGCCCTCTGCACCTCGATTTCGACCTCTTCCAGCTCCTCGATCGTGCGATGGCAGGCGATCTGGTGTCCCATTTTCAACTCCCGAACAGGCGGATTCTGCTTTTCGCAGGTTCCCTCGATGCCCATGGGACAACGACTGAAGAAGGGGCAGCCGATGGAAGTGATTTCCACATTCTTGGCAATGCCGACGGCCATTTCCCGCTTCTTCATGGTGTCTTCAAGCCAGCCGATTCTCAACTCCGGAACCGAACTGATCAGAAGCCGGGTGTAGGGGTGGTAGGGAGGTGTCAGCACCTCGTCCGTCGGCCCCTGCTCAACCACCCGGCCGGCATAAAGTACCACGATCTCGTCGGCAAAGGACGCCACGGTCGAGAGGTCGTGGCTGATGAACACGAACGATACGCCGGTCTTGTCGCGAAGGGCGGTCAAGAGCTTGATCACGTTCGCACCGACGATGGAATCGAGCGCCGAGGTCACCTCGTCGCACAGCATCACCTCGGGATTGGCGGCCAGCGAACGCGCCATGTTGATACGCTGTTTCTGTCCTCCGGAAAGTTCCATCGGATAGCGGGAGGCGAATTCCGCGGGCAATTCGACCATCTCGAGAATCTCGACCACCTTGGCGTGTTTTTTCTTGCCCTTGAGTCCGTGGTAGAACTCGAGCGGCCGGCCGATGATGTCGCCGATCACCTGTTTCGGATTCAGGGCGGTGTCGGCCATCTGGAAGACGAACTGGATTTTCTGCAGCTGCTCCAGCCTCCTGTCGCGAAGATCCCCTTCCAGTTCCTCGTCGTCCAGCTTGATGCTTCCGCGGGCCTGGGGCAGGAGACCCGCCATGACGCGCGCAAGGGTGGATTTGCCGCAACCGGATTCGCCGATGACTCCCACGACATGCCCGTTCTTGACCTCGACGTTGATATCCCGGAGGATCGGCACCTTGGGTTCGCCGTTGACGATTCCGCCGTATCCCGCGGTCATGTCGCGCACCTTGATCGCCGGAATTTCCCGTTCGTGTTCGGCTCCGACAGCCGTTCCGAGTCCCGCCTGGGGCTTGGGACGCACGGCCGCCATCAGCCTCTGGGTGTAGGCATGGGTGGGATTGTTGATGATCTGGTCGGACGTCCCCTGCTCCATGACCTCGCCGCCATAGAGCACCACGATATAGTCGGCGATCTGTGCGACCACCGCGAGGTCGTGGGTCACGTAGATGGCGGCCGAATCCTCCTCGTGAATCACCTTCTTGAATGCCTTGAGCACCTCGATCTGGGTGGTGACATCAAGCGCCGTCGTGGGTTCGTCGAGAACCATGAGATCGGGTTTGCCGCACAGGGCCATCGCCGCCATGAGCCGCTGCAACTGTCCGCCCGACACCTGGTGGGGATAGCGGATGCCGATCCGGTCCGGGTCCGGCAATTCCAGCGCACGATAGAGCTCAACCGCCCGCTTGTTCGCCTGCTCCTGGGTCAGAATCCCGTGCAGCACGGCCGATTCGGTCACCTGCTCGCCGATCGTGATTGCGGGATTGAAGGTCGCCGCGGCGCTCTGCGCGAGATAGGCCACCTTCGAGCCCCGGATGTCCCGGGTCCGCAGGGGCTCGGCCTGGAGCATATCCTCCCCGCCGATCAGCAGTTCCCCTCCGGCGAAGTGCAGGCCCGGCTTGGTATAGGCCAGCGAAGCGAGGGAAATGGTGGTCTTTCCGGAGCCGGACTCGCCGATCAGTGCGACGACCTCGCCCTTGTGGATATTGAACGATACGCCCTTGACGATCGGAATGATGTCTCCGTCGTCATTGGTGGCGCTGATCCTGAGATCCCTGACCTCGACAAGTTTTTCTCTGTCCATCGCTCTACACCATCTTGGTCGCGAGGCTGCCGCCGGATTTGGCGGAAACGTCATCGACGATCAGGTTGATCGCGATGGTAAAGGTCGCAATCGCGAACGCCGGCCAGATCGACGCGTAGGAACCGTAAGTCAGCCCCTGCAGGTTCTCGCGCACCATGCTGCCCCAGTCGGAGGCGGGGGGCTGCACGCCGAGGCCCAGGAAGCTCAGGGACGAAATGAACAGCACGACGAATACCAGCCGCAAGCCGAAATCGGTCGCGAGGGGCATCGCGGCATTGGGCAGCACTTCGGCCCGGATTACCCACCACACGCCTTCTCCGCGGGCCTTCGCGGCTTCCACGAAATCCTGCACCATGATGTCCTGCCCCAGTGCCCGCGCGATGCGAAACACGCTCGAGGCGTAGATGATGGACGCCGTGCCGATCAGTACCGGGATCGAGGAACCCAGCCAGGCGATCGCGATCAGACCCAGCATGATCGTGGGCAGCGCCAGGATCGCGTCGTTGACCCGACTGATTCCCATGTCGATCCATCCTCCCTTGACGGCCGCCAGGATGCCCAGGGTAATGCCCATCAGGTAGGCCAGGACCGTGGAGGCCAGGGATATGCCGATCGTGTTGCGGGCCCCGTAGATGATCCGAGACAGGGTGTCACGGCCGAGGTAGTCGGTTCCCAGGATGAATGTCCCGTATTCGTTCGCGTGGTATCCCAGAAATCCGTCGTCGCCGTCCATGTCCATTTCATGGAACGGAGCGATCGACGGGCCGATCACGCATATGATCAGCCAGAACACCACGATGGCCACCGAAAGCTTGCCCACCCAGGACAGCCTGATACGCCGCTTGGGGGGCGCATCGGGCAATTCGGCAAACGAATCGATTTCCGCCAGAATGGCTTCTTCTTTGGTGGTGGGGGATTGTTCGGTCATTGATCTATCCTGCCGTTATTTCGGGTTTCGAAGCCGGGGGTTGGAAAGAATGGATGCGATATCCGCCAAGAGTATGAGAACAACGTAGGTTCCGCAGAAGATCATCGCGCAGGCCTGAACCAGGGGCAGGTCGCGGGTCTGGACGCCGTCGATCATCAGCTTGGCCAGTCCCGGGTACGCAAAGATCGTCTCCACGATGACCACCCCGCTGACCAGATAGGCGAGGTTCAGGGCAATGACGTTGACGATCGGACCGATCGCGTTGAAGAATGCGTGGCGAAGGATGATCCGGCGGCGGGGTACTCCCTTCAAGATCGCCATCTCGATGTACGGCGAACTCATCACGTTGAGAATTCCGGCGCGGGTCATCCGGATCATCTGCGCCGAGACGACGATAACCAGCGTGATCAGCGGCATGGCCAGGGCCCGAAGCAGTTCAAGCGGATTCTCCTCGCCGGTCAGGTACGCCGTCGACGGCAGCCAGTGAAGTTCGACGGCCAGGATCAGGACCAGGATCGTGGCGATGAAAAATTCGGGGACGGAAATCGTGCTCAGGGTGCCGAACGTCACGAACCGATCAAGCCAGGTACCGGGATGCATTGCGGCCCAGAGCCCCAGGGCGATGGAGATCGGTATCGAAATCGCAGCCACCAGCCCGGCCATGACCATGGTGTTCCCCAGTCTTCCGGCTATCAGGCTTTCGATGGTCGCCCCCCCGGCCTTTGAAATGCCGAGGTCTCCGGATGCCATGTTGCCGAGCCACTGGAAATACCGGATGTATCCGGGCTGATCCATGCCCAGCTGCTTGCGCAATGCCGCAAGGGTTTCCGGGGTGGCGCTCTGTCCGAGAATGATCTGTGCGACATCGCCCGGCAGGATGCTGGTCATCACGAACACGATTATGGAAACCACAATCAGGGTGGCGAACCCGATCGCGATCCTGCGCATAACCATTTGCATCATCATGATTTGTTGTCCTCCGTTCGTGGTGCTGTCGCACGGGTGCAGGAAGCCGTTCCAACCGAGGATCCAGAAGACATGAATCTGCCCGGTTCCGTTTATTGTTGGGGATGAATACCGATCATTATGCCAGAACGTCAACGCCGATTACAACCGGAAACGCAGAACCGGACCCGCAGACAGTTGCCCGGTCAGGCAGTGCGCAATCCGCCCGTTTTCCGCAACGGCTCGATGATCCGAGCTCTCGCCATTTCGGGAAAAAGCCGTCGCGAAGCCGATTTGACAATCGGGGCCAATGTACCGGGAGCCCGCGCCGCAAACACGCCGGAAGCGGGCTGCGCCGACAGGCGCAGTGACGCAGTCGCCGGCCTGTCAACCGCTCCCCTCGTTGCGCCTTGACAGCGCATCCAGCAAAAAGCAGATCACGCCGAACGTGATCGCCATGTCCGCCACGTTGAAGGCCGGAAAATACCAGTCCTGGTAGTGCAGGTTGATGAAATCGACGACATGACGGTAGCGAATCCGGTCGATCAGGTTGCCGACGCCTCCCGCAAGAACCAGTATCAGGGCCCATGACAGCAATCGGCTACGGGCCGGCAGTCGCCAGAGCCAGACGAGTATGGCTGCCGAGACGACCGCCGCAATACCCGTGAACAGGTAGTGCTGGACTCCTCCGGCATCGTGAAGAAAGCCGAACGCCGCACCGGTGTTGTAGACGAGATGCCACTCGAGGAACGGCAAGACCTCGACAGGCGGCGATCCCAGGAGGCGGGCGATGGCGAGATGCTTGACGATCTGGTCGAGCCCCACCAGGGCCGCCGACAGGGCCAGGTAGCCGGAATATCGGGCAACTCGGTTCACGGCCCGTCAGCCTGCCGAAAGAATTCCCTGCGCCGTCTCGCAATCCCTGGCGATCTGGGCCTTGAGCGCATCGAACGACCCGAAGCGACACTCGTCGCGAATCTTCTCCACGAACTCGACACGCACGCGGCATCCGTAGACCTGTTCGTCGAAATCGAAAAGATGGACTTCCAGCAGCGTCCTCATTCCATCGACCGTCGGCCGCGTTCCGAGATTGGCCACCCCCCGATGCTGCCGGGTATCGCCCAGATCGACCCGGACCGCGAAGACGCCGGTCATCGGCGGCTTCCGCCTGAACGGAAGGTTGAGTGTCGGAAACCCCCATTGCCGGCCCCTTCGGTCTCCGTGCTGGACCTTCCCGACGATGTCGAACCGTCGTCCAAGCAGCCGCTCCGCCTCCCGCATGTCGCCTGCCTCCAGCGCCCGCCGGACACGCGTGCTGCTGATCCGGGTTCCGTCGACCTCGACTGCCGCACACCTCGTTACCCCGAACCCGTATTGCCCTCCGTATTTTTCCAGCATCGCGTAGTCGCCCCGCCGCCCGGCGCCGAACCTGAAATCATCCCCCACCATCAGATAGCGGGTTCCCAGCCCCAGAACGATGTATTCCAGGATGAAATCCTCGGCGGATGTCTGCGCCAGCTTCCTGTTGAACGGAAGCGCGAGCAGGGTGTCGATGCCCGAATCGGTCAGGCACAGGTAGCGGGATGTCACCGACGACAGTCTCGCGGCAGCGGCATCCCCCCTGAAGAATTCCTGGGGGCTGGGAAAGAAGGTCATCAGGATCGCCGGAAGATCCATTTCCCTCGAGCTCTCGACCAGGCGGCGCACGATCTCCCGGTGCCCCCGATGGACTCCGTCGAAGTTGCCGATCGTCAGCACGCATCCGTCAGCCGGTCGGATGCTCTCTCGAATGGATCTGGCCAGTTTCATGATTCGGTCTTGTCCGGTATCACCAGTTCCCGGGGACGCAGGCCCGACAACCAAAGGGTCGAAATATAGATCAGTCCTGCGGTGCCGATCAACACCAGCAACCGGACCGGGCGCTGATAGACGGACAGGTCCATCCACAATCCTGTATCCCCCCTGAACTGCCACAGGAAAAGACCCATCAGCAGGCAGGCAAGAATCAATCTCAGCAGGAAAGCGCCCCAGCCCGGTTCCGGCCTGAACATTCCCCTCTGCCAGAGCAGCCTGAACAGCCAGATCGCGTTGAAAAACATCGACAGCGAGGTGGCCAGGGCGAGGCCAACGTGCTTCAGGGGCATCACCAGGGCAAGGCAGAAGAGGATGTTGAGGCCCATGGCGTACATCGCGACCCGAACCGGGGTCCGGGTGTCCTGGTGCGCATAGAATCCCGCGGCATGGACCTTGACCATCACGATGGCGGGCATCCCGATCGAAAACGCGATCAGGCTGAGCGCCGTCATCCGCACCCCGTTGGACGTGAATCCCCCGTGAAAGAAAATCGTCGCGACCAGCGCCTCGGCCAGCATGATCAGTCCGACCGTCGCGGGAATGCAGACCAGCACCACCCACCGGCTGGCCCAGTCGAGGGTGCGGGAAAACCCGTTTCCGGATTTCTCGTAGCGAATCCGGGACAGATGGGGAAGGATCACGGTGCTGAGCGCGATGCCGAACACGCCGACCGGAAATTCCATCAGCCTGTCGGCATAGTAGAGCCATGAAATGCTGCCGGTGACCAGGAACGAGGCCAGGATCGTGTTGACAAAGACGTTCACCTGGGCCACCGAAACCCCGAAAATCGCGGGCACGATGAGCTTGACGACCCGCCGAACGCCGTTCACCCCGGCCTGGTCTGCGGTTCGCGCCACAACTCTCGGGCGGATCGTCAGCCGCTCCCGTCGAACGAAGGGGATCTGGAAGAGGAGTTGCACGACGCCTGCCACAAACACGCCGATGGCCAGCGCGTCGGGGGAACTCGACATGCGCGGCACCAGCAGCAAGGCGGCGCCGATCAGGCACAGGTTCAGGAGGACCGGTGTGGCGGCGGGAGCGGCGAACCGGCCGCAGGTGTTCAGCATTCCGGCGGAAACGGCGACCAGGGAAATGAAGAACAGGTACGGAAACGTGATCCGCGTGGCCGACACCGCGGCCTCGAATTTCCCGGGATCGTCGAGAAATCCCGCGGCCAGCACCGCGACCAGCACCGGCGCAAACAGCACTCCAAGCGCCGATATCACGATCAGGAGCAGTCCTAACCGTCCCAGCATCAGCT
>VYGS01000130.1:1983-7219 GCA_009841725.1 Gammaproteobacteria bacterium | reverse complement strand
CTTTCCGGGCGAACCCCTGTTTACTGCGGAACAACCCCGGCAAAAGGCCGGCGTGGTCATCGATGCCGTGGCCACGGGCAAGGGTCGTTGCTGCCTGTCGGCCATGCTCAAAATCGACCGCGGCGAACACCCCCCGGCGCATCTGGGGTCGGCCGACGGACCGGGCCTGACGCTCGGCTCGCTTCCCTACAGCGTGCCCGTCGAGTAGGCGGAGTCAGTAGGGATCCGCTTCGGTTGCGGGAATTTCGACAATCTGGTAGAAGACCTCCCCTTCCTTGATCAATCCGAGTTCGGAGCGGGCGATCGCCTCGACCGCCTCGTCGCTTCCTTTCAGGTCCAGGACCTGGTGCCTGAGCTTGTCGTTGCGGACTTTCATCGACTTGTTCTCCACCTTCTGCGCCTCGAGCGTTTGCTCGAGGTTGCGAAGTTCGAAAAAATTCTTGTTGCCGTTCAGGAACATGTACACCAGTGCGACAAAGCAAACGAGCAAAAACAGGTTGAGATTCTTCATGACGGCCCCTTCTTCAGATACCCGAACGAGCCGATTCCGCCGTAGCGCGCCTTGTCGCCGAGCAGCATCTCGATTTTCAGGAGACGGTTGTACTTGGCCGTTCTTTCCGAGCGGCACAGGGAGCCTGTCTTGATTTGTCCGGCCGCAGTCGCCACCGACAAGTCCGCAATGGTCGTGTCTTCCGTTTCTCCGGATCGATGGGATATTGTAGCCCCGTAGGACGATTTCTGCGCCAGCCTGATCGTGTCAAAGGTTTCCGACAGTGTCCCGATCTGGTTGATCTTGACCAGGATCGAGTTGCCAATGCCCTCCGCGATACCCCGTGCAAGAATGGAAGGGTTGGTCACGAACACGTCATCTCCGGTCAACTGGACCCTGTCGCCGAGTTGTCCGGTCAGAATCTTCCACCCGCCCCAGTCCGTCTCGCCCATTCCGTCCTCGATGCTGATGATGGGGTAGCGACTGGCCCAATCAACCAGATACCGGGCAAACTCATCGGATGACAGCGCGACACCCTCCGACTTGAGATGATAGCGGCCGTCGCGGTGGAATTCGGAACTTGCCGGATCCAGGCCGATCATCACCTCCTCGCCCGGACGATAGCCCGCCTTCTCGATGGCGATCATCACCAGGGAGATGGCTTCCTCGTTCGACCTGCATTCCGGTGCAAACCCGCCTTCATCTCCGACGCCGGTCGAATATGAGCGCTCCAGCAACACCGATCTCAGGGCATGGAAAATTTCGACACCGCAGCGCAGCGCCTCCCGATAGCAGTCAAACCCGGTCGGCAGCACCATGAATTCCTGGAAATCGATCAGATTGTCCGCGTGGGCGCCGCCGTTGATGATGTTCATCTGGGGGACCGGCAAGGTGTACTCGCTGCCGCCAAACAATTCCCCCAGATGCATGAACAGGGGAACGTTCCGGGCATTCGCCGCGGCATGCGCGGATGCCAGGGAGACCGCCAGCAAGGCGTTGGCTCCCAGCCTGCTTTTCTTGTCCGTGCCGTCAAGATCGATGAGGCGCCGGTCAATGCCTTCCTGATCCAGCGCATCCATTCCGGCCAATTCCGGCAGAATGACCGAGTGAACATTGTCGACGGCAGTTCGCACGCCCTTTCCGAGATAGCGCGACTTTTCGCCGTCTCGAAGCTCAAGCGCCTCCAGGGATCCCGTCGATGCGCCCGAAGGTACCGCAGCCGTTCCGAGAATTCCCTCTTTCGTCACCAGTTCCGCGGCAACCGTCGGGTTGCCTCTGGAGTCAAGCGCCTCCCAGGCCCGGATGTCCTGGATCGTGGTATTTGTCATAGCGTGTGCTCACCGGGGTGCGATTTGGGGTTTGTCCGCCCGAAGGATTTGCTCAGGCGATCGATCTTCTGCAGCTGAACGAGCAACTCCTCCATGCGCTCCAGCGGCCAGGCGTTGGGCCCGTCACTCAGGGCCCGGTCCGGGTCCGGATGGGTTTCCATGAACAGCCCGTCCACGCCCACCGCAACCGCCGCCCGGGCCAGTGTCGGAACGAACTCCCGCTGTCCGCCGGAGCGTCCGCCTGCCGCGCCCGGCAACTGGACAGAATGGGTCGCATCAAACACGACCGGAAATCCGAATTCTCTCAGGATCTCGAGGCCCCGCATATCGACCACGAGGTTGTTGTAGCCGAAGCTGTTGCCCCGCTCGCACAGCATGATCCGGGCATCGGGGTTCGCGTTGACGGCCTTTCCCGCCACATGCTCCATTTCGGCATGCGAGAGAAACTGCCCCTTCTTGATGTTGACCGGCTTGCCGCTTCTTGCCGCCGCCTCGACAAGATCGGTCTGGCGGCACAGGAAAGCCGGAATCTGCAGCACGTCCACGTAGCGCGATGCCAGCTCGACATCGTCGACACTGTGGACATCCGTGATCACCGGCACCCCGACCCGTTCGCGGACTCCGGCGAGAATCTCGAGCCCCGCTTCCCGCCCCGGTCCGCGGTGCGATTGATGGGACGTCCTGTTGGCATTGTCGAACGAGGACTTGTAGACGAAACCGATACCGAGACGCGAAGTGATGTCCCTCAGCCGTTCGGCGCTTGAGAGGGCCATCTCCTCCGATTCGACCACACACGGCCCGGCAAACAGGAAAAACTGTCCGTCGGGTCGATTTTCGAGCTCCGGAACCATCATGTCATCCCCCGTGAACCGCTCGTTCAGGTTCCGTTCGCGCGGCTCTCGCGGTGGGCGAGGCCGGCCTTGATATAGTCGTTGAACATGCGATGCCCGTCCCGGGGGGTAGACGTGAACTCGGGATGAAACTGGCAGGCCACGAACCAGGGGTGATCCGGCAGTTCGATGATCTCGACCAGGCCGTCGGACGAAAAGCCGGCGAAGCGCATTCCCCCATCCTTCATCCGCTCGAGATAGTTGTTGTTGAACTCATAGCGGTGCCGGTGCCGCTCACGGATGACGTCCCGCCCGTACATCCGGCGATAGCGGGATCCGTTGACAAGGGAGATGTCCTGCCCGCCAAGGCGCATGGTCCCGCCGATCAGGCTCTGCTCGTCACGGAACTCGAGCCCTCCCTGATCGTTCATCCATTCCGTGATCAGCGCGATCACCGGCCACGGCGTCTTCGGATTGAATTCCGTGCTGTGCGCCCCTTCCATGCCGAGCACGTGGCGCGCGTATTCGATGATCGCCACCTGCATTCCCAGACAGATTCCCAAATAGGGTATGTTGTGCTTCCTGGCATACTGCGCGGCGAGAATCATCCCCTCGATGCCGCGCTCGCCGAAGCCTCCAGGAATCAGGATCGCATCGGTCCCGTCGAGCATGCCCAAGCCCCCGTCTTCCAACTCGGAAGAGTCGATGTACCGAATGTTGACCCGGGTCTGGGTATGTATTCCGGCATGAATCAGGGCCTCCGACAGCGACTTGTAGGACTCGGTCAGGCTCACGTACTTGCCGACCATGGAAATGGTCAATTCGCTGCGGGGATTCCTGCTTTGCATGCAGACATTTTGCCATTCCTCCAGATCGGCATCCGGCGCCTTGATCCTGAACTGGTCGGTCACGAGTCGATCCATCTCCTGCTCCACCAGCAAGGCCGGGATGTCGTAGATGTTATCGACGTCCACCCCGGAAATCACTGCGGATTCCTCGACATTGGTAAAGAGCGCGATTTTCTTTCTTGCCGAATCGGGCAGCATCTCCTTGACCCGGCAAAACAGGATGTCGGGCTGAATCCCGATCGACCGGAGTTCCTTGACCGAGTGCTGGGTCGGCTTGGTCTTGATCTCGCCGGCCACCTGAATCTCGGGAACCAGGGTCAGATGAATGAACATGGTCCCCTTTCGGCCCTGTTCGATACGCATCTGGCGAATGGCCTCGAGAAACGGCAGGGATTCGATGTCCCCGACCGTGCCCCCGATTTCGATCAGCGCGACATCCGCTCCTTTTGATCCCCGGATGATCGAGGCCTTGATTTCGTCGGTGATATGGGGAATCACCTGCACGGTTCCGCCCAGGTAGTCTCCCTGCCGCTCCTTGCGAATGACCGTCTCGTAAATCTGGCCTGTTGTGAAGTTGTTCTCCTTGCCCATTCTCGTGCGGACGAAACGCTCGTAATGCCCGAGGTCGAGATCGGTTTCGGCCCCGTCGTCCGTCACGAACACCTCTCCGTGCTGAAACGGGCTCATGGTTCCGGGATCGACGTTGATATAGGGATCAAGCTTGAGAAGCGTGACCTTGAGACCGCGGGATTCGAGAACGCTTCCGAGGGAAGCCGAAGCGATGCCCTTTCCCAGGGAGGAAACCACCCCGCCGGTGATGAAAACGAATTTCGTCTTAGCCATGGGTCCGGAAAATGAGGAAAAAATCGGGAAAGAACCCAACACCGGCAACAGGAAAACCGGAGGCTTTCAGTGCCGTGTCCGCCTGGAATCGGCCGGACTCCGCGGCCGCATGGAGATGTTTCTGCATGGACGCGCAGTATAGCAAATTCATCCCCCGTCTCTCAATTCACAATCGTCCCCAGCCTCCTGGAAAAGGGGCGGTGTGCATGAAGTATTCTTTCGGGGCCATAATGGGAATACGGTGTATTTCAAAAAACCGGTGTCGGGGGAATTCCATCGATGAGAAAGGACATGCAGGCGACATTACTTCATACGATACCTGATTTGTGAATCACGATATCGATTTTATGAGCGACAAACTATTTTGTCGCTCATGCGTGAGCGTCAAAATTTCCCTCAACCATGACGATATCCAGCAGTGCTGGGAATGTGTAAATCGCAGCCGATCTTCCGCTCGCCGGCACAATCTTTTCCAGAACACCTATTTCATCCAACGCCTTCAAAATTCGCCGGGCAGAAGCGGGCGGGGCCCCCTGCTCAGTCTGGAAATTTCTGGTGCTGAATATTGGCCTTTTGAATATCCAGTCCAATGTTTGGGGCGTGTATTGGGAGCGTATTTCGTTAGACACTACTGTTTTGATGCTTTCGTACAACTCAAGGATGTCAAGGGCCTTGCGATAATTGTACTCAGCCTGCTTTTTCAGGGCTTCAAGGAAAAATTTTATCCACCCAGTCCAATCTCCATCTCTGGATACAGATAGCAATTCATCATAGTAGGCATCCCGGTTCGCCTCAAAATAGCTGCTTATGTAGAAGGCCGGTTTATTAATAAGTTTATGTTGCCAGAGGAATAAGGGAACAAGCATGCGCCCCAAACGCCCATTACCGTCCAGAAAA
>VYGS01000130.1:0-1973 GCA_009841725.1 Gammaproteobacteria bacterium | reverse complement strand
GTCCTGATGGATGTATTTTTCCCACGTGCTTATCGCATCGGGGAGTTCATGGGCACCGATCGGAACAAATCTTGCTTCATCAATTGTGCAATTTGGCGGACCGATCCAATTCGCTATGCGTCGATATTCTCCTGGCGACTTGCCTTCGCCACGAACGCCCTGAAGCAATATGGCGTGTGATTTCTTGATAACTTTTTGGGATAAGGGATATGTTTCCAAAAGCGTCTCGGCCTCCCGCATGGCCGAAATATAGTTTACGACCTCCTGAATATCGAGTTGTCGGTCGACGGAGTCCGGCACTCTCCCCTCGCCCTCGGACTCCAGCACCTCCAGAACTGTCGCTTGAGTACCCTCAATCCTTGAAGAGAGTACAGCTTCTTCAGTAGTTAATGGAGTGAGCAATAGCCATGGATTTGGAATCGCCTCAAGCACGCCATCGTATCGAGCAATTGCCGCCGATGTCGGGCCAAGCAGGGGAATCAGCTTTGACCATTCAACCCGGTCATCAGGAGGAAATTCTCCTGTGTGGTAGTTGACAGCCATGAATATAGTCCTCTTCCACTGCAGCCTGATCGTCAGAATCGGATATTACCGCATTTGTCGATCATAAAACAGGATTCCATGATCGACAAACTTTTTTGTCGATCATATGTGAGCGTCAAAACGCATTCCATGCATACGTGTTGTCAATGCTCCATCCATCCAGAATGAATCGACGGGCAAACAGGGAGTCTGCTCTCGCTCGAGTCGCTCCCCACGACTGAAAATATCGGCTTGATCCCGGTTTCCGGAACCTGTGATTCATATCCGGACGCGGCACCCACGCCGTGAGCCCAGACGATCCGGTCCCGGTGCAGGATGCAGGGAATCATGAGCCGCTCCCAGGGAGGCACCCGATTGCGTTGCTGGATTTTCCGGATCATCGAAGAAGTCGACTTTCCGGGCAGCCGGATTCTCTTTCTGCCGCAATGCCAGGCGAACTTCAGATCGGCCTCGCCGGAAAGCCACCTTCGATCGAGCCCGGCCTCGCTGTCAACCCATTTCATGCCGATTCCATTCTCTCCCAGATACCGCATTCCGTCTTTCCATGACCGGGTGCCGTCCGGCATGGCGAGCCGCACCGTTCCGGTCAGATAGAACTTGCGATCGAAATATCGGACCCGCTCGCCCTTCAGGGAGATTTCAGCATACCCTGTCGATCCGCCGGAAGCCTGCCCGAAAAGCACCTCCAGCTGCCGGTCGGTCGGAGACGGCCTGCCCGATGCGTGCAGCCAGAACCGGACCAGCCTGCGCAACAGTTCCTGATCCTCAAATCCTTCCCGGGGAACATGGATCGGATCCGTACGGCACAGCAGGGTCCGGCCGGATCGTTCAATCAGACCGTCGACCGCTTCTGACAGGAGCCTGCCATCCCTCTCGGCGATCTTTCGGCAGTATTCCGCGCCCTCAACAAGCCGTTGCCGCGTAATCCGTCCTCGCGCATAGAGCGTCGGCAGCAGCCGGTTTCTCAGGAAATTGCGGTTTACGTCGTTGCGCCTGTTTGACGGATCCTCGATCCAGTCCAGGCCGTTGCCGATCGCGTAGTCCTCGATCTCCTGCCTAGAAAAATCGAGCAACGGCCTGACCAAGCGGACTGTCGAGCGATGAACGATCGGACGTGAGGGATGGATTCCGGCCAGCTGTGGAAAATCGGCCCCCCTGAACACCTGTCCGAGAAAAGTCTCCGCCTGATCGTCGGCGTGATGCGCCGTCATGACCGTGTCGCCGGACTCTCCCAGCCGAGCCAGCCACCCATAGCGCAATTCCCGGCTTGCGGCCTCCAGGTTTGGGCACGACACCAACCGGCCACCGGCGCTTTCGGAAACGAATTCGACCCCCATCAGCCCCGCCCAGTGTCGGCATCTCTCGAGCCACCCGGCCGATCCGTCCTCCAGGCCTTGGTCGAAGTGGGCGGCCACCACGGCGTAATTCCG
>VYGS01000107.1:7350-31632 GCA_009841725.1 Gammaproteobacteria bacterium | reverse complement strand
AATGGGACCTGATCAGGTGGAGCTGCAGTTTCTCGGACTCCCCGGCGTCAATCCGGGTGCTTTCCAGTTTGCCGAATCCGGTGTTGATGCCGTAGACCGCCGCACTCCCCCTGGCCGCCTCCTCGACAATGCGGGCCGCCCGGTTCACCTCCGCCCGGGCCGATGCATCAAGCGAAATCCTCTGTCGGCGGCGGTAGAGTCCCTCCAGCTCCTCGATGCCCATTGCGCCCGGGATTATCGTGACGCAATCGGAACCGCTCATTGCGCCAGCTCGTCGATGGCGGTCTGGAAGCGCTGGCGAATTTCATCGCGCAGCGGATGCCGGCCGTCCCGGACCATGGCCCGGCCGGCCACGAACACATCGGTCAATGCGGCCTCGTTCCCGGAAAATATCCAGCTGTCCACGATTTCCCCCCTCTCGCGCCCGTACAGGCGTGGCGCATCCGCATCGAGGACAATGAAGTCGGCCCGGGCCCCGGGCCGGATGACACCGCCATCGATTCCGCAGGCCCGGGCCCCGCCTGCCGCAGCCTGGACGAGGAGACGCTCACCGGTATTCGGGGTTCCATGCTGCCCTGCGGCCAGAACATTCCGGCGGCGGTGCAGCAACCGTTGGGCATATTCCAGCCAACGCAATTCCTCGACCGGACTGACCGATATGTGACTGTCCGAGCCGATGCCGAATCGGCCGCCCTGCTCAATATAGGTCTGGGCCGGAAAAATCCCGTCGCCGAGGTTGGCCTCGGTGGTCGGACACAGGCCGACCACCGCGTCGGATCGCACCATCTTGGCCATTTCCGCGTCGGTGACATGGGTGGCATGCACCAGACACCAGTTCGAATCGGGGTCGAAGTGCTCGTACAGCCAATTCACCGGCCGTCTGCCGCTGAATGCCTGGCAGTCCTCCACTTCCTTGACCTGCTCCGCGATATGGATGTGCACGGGGCGTCCGGGCGATACCGCCGCCAGTACCGTTTGCAGAAGCGGCCGGTCCACCGCGCGCAGTGAATGGGGCGCGACACCGAGCTGCTGTCCGGCGTCCAGCCCATCCTCGAGCCCGGCGACAATTCCCAGGAAGCCGTCTGCATCATTGATGAAGCGCCTTTGCTCCTTGTCCGGTTCAACACTCCCGAATCCACTGTAGCGATAGAGCACCGGCAACGCCGTAAACCCGATTCCGACGTCCCGGGCGGCTTGGGCGCATTGCAATGTCATTTCGGCACGGGCCAAATACGGCCGGCCGGCCGGATCGTGGTGCAGGTACTGGAATTCGGCGACATGGGTGTAACCGGCTTCGAGCATTTCCAGATAGAGCATCCCGGCGATCCGGTAAAGCTGATCCGGCGTGATGTGCTCCAGAGTCCGGTACATGGCCGTGCGCCAGATCAAGAAGGAGTCATCGGTGCCGCTTGTCCGCTCCCCCAGTCCCGCCATGGCTCGCTGGTGGGCATGCGAATGGAGGTTGGGGATTCCGGGGAGCATGACGCCATTCAGCTTTTCCGTGTCCGGCTGCACATCGCGGGACGGGACGTCGGACCGCACCGATTCGAAGACGCCGGCTTCGTCCACACGAATCCATACATCTTCCGCCCAGCCGTCGGCGAGCAAAGCTGATGAACACCAATAATTTCCGGGCCGGGTCATTGTGCGACTTGATTCTCTGGGAAAGTCAGTATAGCATACCCAATACATGTATATACAAGTTCTTCACAATGGGCTGCTGGCGCCGATGACGAACGGGGCCGACGGCCACCTGCAACCGTGCGGGAGCGTGGCCATCGAGGGCGAGCGCATTGCCTGGGTCGGACCGGATGCCGACCTTCCTGACCGTTACGCCCGGGCGGAGCGGATCGACTGCCACGGACACTTGCTGACCCCGGGCCTGATCGACTGCCACACACACCTGGTCTACGGCGCCAATCGCTCCGAGGAGTTCGAGCGCCGCCTGAAGGGAGCGGGCTATGCGGAAATCGCCCGGCAGGGCGGCGGCATCATGGCCACCGTCAGCGCGACCCGGTCCGCCTCCGTAAACGATCTGGCGACACAGGCCCGGCCCCGGCTGCGGGCCCTGATGGCGGAAGGGGTCACGACGGTTGAAATCAAGTCCGGCTACGGGCTTGAGCGCGACGCCGAAATCCGCATGCTCGAGGCCGCCGGGCGGCTCTGCCGGGACGCCGGCATCCGCTGCCAGCGGACTTTCCTGGGCGCCCATGCACTCCCCACCGAGTTCGCCGGACGCGCCGACGAATACATCGAGCTGGTCTGCGACGACATGCTGCCTGCGGCGGCAAACGCCGGTCTCGTGGACGCGGTGGACGTCTTTTGCGAGGGCATCGCGTTCAGTGTGGCGCAGGCGGAAAGGGTCTTCGACAAGGCGGCGCAAATGGGGCTGCCGGTGAAATGCCACGCAGAGCAGTTGTCCAACACGGGGGGTGCGTTGATGAGCGCATCGCGCAGAGCGCTTTCGGTCGACCACATCGAATACCTGCCGCCGGGCGATGTCGGGAAGCTGGCCATGTCGGGCACCGTGGCGGTGCTTCTGCCGGGCGCCTTCTACTTTCTCGGGGAGACGCAGCGACCTCCCGTGGCGGCATTGCGCCGACACGGCGTGCCGATCGCGCTCGCCACCGATGCCAATCCGGGCAGTTCGCCCGTGTTCTCGCCGCTTGTCATCATGAACATGGGCTGCATCCTGTTCCGCCTCACGCCTGCCGAGGCCCTGGCGGGCTTTACCATCAATGCGGCCCTGGCTCTCGGCCTGTCGGACCGGATCGGATCGATCGAGGCCGGCAAGCTGGCGGATCTCGCGTTGTGGGATTGCCGCCATCCGGCAGAGCTCAGCTACCATGTCGGACTCAATCCCTGCGTGGGCGTGATGGCAGGCGGCCAGTGGCGAGACGGGAGCGGGCGGCCATGAGCGAAGACAGGCTGCAGTATCTGGACAGGAATCTCGCGTTGCCGCTCTACCGGCAGATCAAGCGGGAAATCCGTGCCCGGATACGCGACCGGCGATGGGAGCCGGGCACCCGGCTTCCCTCGGAAAACGAGCTGGTCGACAGCCTGGGTGTCAGCCGCATGACCGTCCACCGGGCATTGCGGGAATTGACACAGGAGGGACTTCTCGAAAGAGTGCACGGGCTCGGCACCTTTGTCGCGACGGGGCCTCGTCACGCCAGCCTGATCACCCTGGAGGACATTGCCGACGAGATTCGCTCGGCCGGACACACCCACACGTCCCGAGTGCTTGAATTCGGGACGATCCGGGCAGACGGATCACAGGCCGACAGGATGGAAATGAGTCAGGGAGACGCGCTGTACCGGCTGCGGGCGATCCATTTTCAGGAACAGGAGCCTATGCAGATCGAGGACCGACTGATCAATCCGTCCCTGGTTCCGGAATTCATCAAGCAGGACTTTTCCGTCCGCACCGCCACGCAATATCTTGTCGGACTCTTCAAGCCGGATGAAATGGAACATGTCGTGCGGGCGGTGCTGCCGGATTCCGGGACCGCGAGTCTGCTCGGCATCGATTCCGCCAGTCCCTGCCTGGAACTCAATCGACGGACCTGGAAAAACGGCGAGGTCGTCACCTGCGTCACCCTGACCTATCCGGGGCATCGCTACGACCTTGCCGCACGGTATGAGACCGACCGATTCACTGTTCGCTGACCCATCGAAGCCATGACAAGAACCCGAATAGACAAAACCCGACGCATCGCCTCTCCGCGGGGAACGTCCCTGCATTGCAAGAGCTGGCTCACCGAGGCCGCCTGGCGCATGATCCAGAACAATCTCGATGCGGAGGTGGCGGAAAATCCGTCAGAACTCATCGTCTACGGCGGAATCGGCCGCGCCGCCCGCGACTGGGAATGCTTCGACCGGATACTGGCATGCCTCGAGGATCTCGAGGATCACCAGACCCTGCTGATCCAGTCCGGCAAGCCGGTCGGCATCTTCGAGACCCATGCCGACGCCCCCCGCGTGCTGATCGCCAACTCCAACCTCGTGCCGGCCTGGGCGAACTGGGATCATTTCAACGAACTGGATCGCAAGGGGCTCATGATGTACGGCCAGATGACCGCGGGATCCTGGATCTACATCGGAAGCCAGGGCATTGTCCAGGGCACCTACGAGACTTTCGTCGAGGCGGGCCGCCAACACTTCGGCGGCGACACTTCCGGCAAATGGATCCTGACATCGGGTCTCGGCGGCATGGGCGGCGCCCAGCCCCTGGCCGCGACCATGGCCGGGTACAGCATCCTGTGCGTGGAATGCGACGAGAGTCGCATCGATTTCAGGCTTCGCACCGGATATCTCGACAAGCGAGCCGCCAATCTGGACGATGCCCTGTCCATGATTCAAAGCGCCTGCGACGACAAGGAGCCCCTGTCGGTGGGACTGCTCGGCAACGGGGCGGAGATATTGCCGGAACTGGTGAAGCGGGGGATCCGGCCCGATCTGGTCACCGACCAGACCTCCGCACACGATCCGGTGAACGGCTATCTGCCGACCGGCTGGACTCTTGAGCAGTGGCACGCCGAGTGTCGGAAAAATCCCCAGTTCGTGGTGGAGCAGGCTCGCCGATCCATTGCCGATCACGTCCAGGCCATGCTCGCCTTTCATGCACAGGGAATTCCCACCGTGGATTACGGGAACAACATCCGCCAGGAAGCTCTGAATTTCGGAGTGGAGAACGCATTCGACTTTCCCGGCTTCGTGCCGGCCTATGTGCGGCCACTGTTTTGCCGCGGGGTCGGCCCGTTCCGCTGGGTGGCGCTGTCCGGAGACCCCGAGGACATCTACAGGACCGATGCCCGGGTCAGGGAAATGGTGCCGGATGACATACACCTCCATAACTGGCTCGACATGGCCCGCAAGCGGATTCGGTTCCAGGGACTTCCGGCACGCATCTGCTGGGTGGGGCTCGGAATCCGACACAAGCTCGGGCTCGCCTTCAACGAAATGGTCCGATCTGGAGAGCTGAAGGCGCCCATCGTCATCGGCCGCGATCATCTGGATTCCGGTTCAGTGGCCAGCCCCAACCGGGAAACGGAGTCCATGCTCGACGGTTCCGACGCGGTCTCCGACTGGCCCTTGCTGAATGCCATGCTCAATACCGCCAGCGGCGCCACCTGGGTGTCGGTGCACCATGGCGGCGGTGTCGGCATGGGCTATTCCCAGCATGCCGGGGTGGTCATCGTCTGTGATGGTAGCGAGGAGGCAGATCGTCGGATTGCGCGGGTGCTCTGGAACGATCCTGCCAGTGGCGTCATGCGCCATGCGGATGCCGGGTACCGGGATGCACGCCGGTATGCACGGGAGATGGGACTGAACCTCGGTGCTGTCGATGTGTAGTCGTGACTTGACCAAGCGACCGGGAAACCGGGGATGCCCCGGCTTCTTGCGAATAGCCGGGTTCGGCTAGGCCCGATCCGGCTTCAGGGGTGGCATCGGGAACGGGGTGATGTTGCCCTCCCGCTCGACGCTGTCGATGATCTTGTTGACCCCCTCCTTTTCGACCTCGTCGATGCGGACCACGGAATGCAGCGGGATGTAGGTCCGGTTTACGGAACTGAACTCCTGCTTGAGACGTTCTTCCGACGGATCCACCACCACCTTGGATTTTTCGCCGAAAATGATGTCGGCAACCTCGACAAAGGCGTACATGTTGCTCTGTGACACATCGTGGGCGTACAGCTCGTAGAGCTTTCCGAGATTATGGAATAGAATCCGGTAGATATTTTTCTTGGGCGGCATCGCAAGTACAATCCACTTGGGCCAAACCATTATACCATTCCTCCATTCCGCCATGTCATCCGGGACTCGCTGCAGGCTGTATGCCTGCCTCGTCGCCTTGCTGTTGCTCCCCGTCCCCGCGCTCCCCGACAGTCTGCCGACCTCCGTGGCGCGGGCGCTGGCGCGGCACGGCATTCCCGAAAGCGCCGTCAGCATCGAGATCCGGGACATTGAAAGCCGTCGTCCCGTGTTCAGCCTCAACAGCGACGTGCCCCGCAACCCGGCCTCTGTCGTCAAGTTGGTCACCACACTGGGCGCACTACAGCTATTCGGCCCCCACCATCAATGGGAAACACAATATTATCTAGACGGCAGCCTGAAGGACGATGCGCTTCTCGGCAACCTGGTCCTGCGGGGAGGAGGCGATCCATTCCTGACCGTGGACAGGTTGTGGCATCACGTGATGTCGCTGCGCGGACTCGGAATCCGTGACATCGTGGGCAACCTGATCATCGACAACACGCTCTACGACATTCCCGAACACGACCGCACCGCTTTCGACAACTCGCCGAACCGCCTGTACAACGTGGGCCCGGATGCCGCGCTGGTCAACTTTTCCTCCACCCGATTCGTGATCCATCCCGTGCAGGGACGGATTGCGGTCCACGCCGAGCCGCCTCTGGACGGCATCGAACTGGCAACCCGCCTGAAATCCGGAACCGGCAAATGCGTCAGCAAGAAGCGGGGGTGGAATTACCGCATCGACCGGGATGCGGACATCGTCCATGTCCGGTTCGAGGGAACCTACCGGGCGGATTGCGGCGTCCATTCGATCTCCCGGTCCGTGCTGCCGAACAACGACTATGCCTTTCGGCTGTTCAGGTTGCTGTGGACTCAAAGCGGCGGCACGCTGAGCGGATCGTACCGGGTTGGCCGCCGTCCCGAGACTGCCGTACTGCTGTCATCCCATCGATCCACGCCCCTGTCGGATGCCGTCACCTCCATCAACAAGTACAGCAACAACGTGATGGCCCGGATGCTGTTCCTGAACCTGGACACTCAGGATGAAAACGAGCCGGCGACGCTGGCCGGCGCACGGCAGCGGGTCGCGGACTGGCTTGCAGCCAATCACATCGAGATTCCCGGCCTTTATGTGGACAACGGCTCGGGGCTTTCCCGGACCACCCGGATTACAGCGACCGGGATGGCGGAGTTGCTTCAGCTCGGATGGGAAAGTCCCTACAGCCCGGAATTCCTGTCTTCATTGCCCCTTGCGGCACTGGACGGGACCATGAAGAAGCGATTGCACGACAGCCATGTCGCCGGGCGGGCCCGCATCAAGACCGGCTCGCTGAACGGCGTCCGCAGCATGGCCGGGTACATCATCGCGAGAGACGGGAAGCCCTATTCCGTGACCATGCTCATGCAATCGGACAAGGTCACATACCGAAACGGCAGCGAGGTTCAGGATGCCGTGCTCAAGTGGATCAACTCGACAGTCGGCCTCTGAGCCGCCAGTCCACCGCCCCATTCCCTATTTCTGATCCGAACCGGATAGCCGGCAACGATACAGCCGGATCATCTCGGCAAAGCTGTCCGGCTGGGTCTCGAACTGCAATTGTCCCTCCAGCAATGCCCTTACCCAGGGTTGCGCGCTTCGAATCCAGATGTGCGCGACAGGCTCGAATTCGGCCATTCTGTCAAGCGTGCCGCCCTTGATGCTGAGGATGTTTGCATCTCCGATTCCGCAATGGTAGATCCGGCTGCCGCAATCGACGCAGAATGTGCAGATCTTGGCCTTTCCGCTGTCCGCCTCGGTGCCCCAGCTGCCCAGCTTTCCCCTGACAAGACTGAAATCGGCCTCGGCGACCCAGACGGAAATTCCGAAGCCGCTTGAGGACTGCTTCTGGCACGCGTGACAATGGCAGGTGTAGACGACAATCGGCTCATTCGCCAGCCGATACCTGACCTTGCCGCACTGGCAGCCGCCCTCCCAGCTCATGTGCCGCCCTTCCGATCTTCAAGAAACCGGTCGATCACAGAAGCCATGGCAGCGGGATCGTCAAGATGCACATGGTGCCCACCGGCCACGGCTTCCTGTGTCAGGTCGGGAATTGCGGCGATCCTTTCGGTCGTTGTCGCTCGGTTCGCGATCAGGCCCTGTCGGGCGATGATCAACAGTGCCGGAGCCTCGATCCCTGCCAGGATGGACACCACTTTTTGCTGGCTCATGTAGAGGGGCGAGCGCTGCTTGAGACGGCCGTCGCTGAGCACGACGGTGCCCTCTCCCTTGCGAACGGCGCCGCGGCTCAAAAGGGTTTCCACACCCGTTCTGGAGATGTCGCCCGCCTGAAGCCTGCGTTCGACAACCCGGTTCCATGAAGGATAGAAGCGGGGCCCGGTGTCATCGTTGCGGCCCAGAAATTCCAGCGATTCACGCAGTTGTTCCAGGGTATTGCCGGAATCGCCCGCAATCGGGCCGATTCCGTCTATCATGACCAGCCGATCGACCATGGAGGGAAACGCCGCGGCGAATACCGCCGCGATCCCGGCACCCAGCGAATGGCCGACCAGCGTGCATCGCTCGAGTTCCAACGATTCGAGCACGCGGTAGACATCGCCGAGATAGTCCGTGTAGTGATAGACCGCGCCATCGGGACGATAGGCGGACTTGCCGTGTCCCGGAAGATCGACGCAGATCCAGCGGTAATTCGGCAACCGCTCGGCCAGCGGTCCGAACGATGCGGCATTGTCCAGCCAGCCATGCAGGCAGACCAGCGGATCACCGTCGGGCGCACCCGCCTCCAGACCGGCCAGCGGACCGGTCAATCCCTCAAGAACCAGCTCTTTCACTGACATGTCTGCAATACCCGCACCCCGCACTTCGGCCCCCCGATTCGTCGGCAGCCGGGTTTGCGATGGGTTCCGTTTTCGATTATCTTATAGTGTTCACACGATCAGTGATTATACCCGTGCCGGTGCGATGGCAGAGCGTCCTTTTCGCTCGAGTCGTAGCGCACGCGAATTGTTATAGGAGGAACAACACCGTGAAAAAATCCGACACTCCAGACAGCGGCTTCACCCTGACCGACAACCAGACCGGAAAGACCTGGAAATTTCCCGGCCATACCGGGGCCATGGGCAATCGGCTTGTCGATATCCGACCCATGTATTCGACTTCCGGCCTCCTGACCTATGATCCGGGGTTCACCTCCACCGCTGCCTGCAAGTCGGACATCACCTACATTGACGGCGAAAAGGGCATATTGCTTCATCGCGGCTATCCCATCGAGGATCTGGCTGAACATAGCGATTACATGGACGTCTGCTACCTGCTTCTGTACGGAGAATTGCCGACCCCCGAACAGAAGGCCTCTTTCGACACCGAAATCCGGTACCACACCTGGCTGCACGAACAGTTGGCGCGCTTCTATCAGGGGTTCATGCGCAGCGCACATCCCATGGCGATCATGGTCGGCGTGGTGGGCGCGCTGTCGGCCTTCTACCACGACAGTACCGACATCAGCGACCCGGAACAGCGTCAACTCGCGGCACACCGGATCATTGCCAAAATGCCCAATATCGGCGCCAGTGCGTTCAAGTATTCGCTCGGGCGCCCATTCCCGATTCCGATCAACAAGTACACCTACGCCGAGAACCTGCTGCAGATGATGTTCTCGAACCCCTCGGAGGAGTACAAGATCAATCCGGTTCTGGCGAAAGCCATCGACCGGTTGCTGATCCTGCATGCCGACCACGAACAGAACGCCTCCACGTCGACCGTTCGCCTGGCGGGCTCTTCCGGCGCGAATCCCTATGCCTGTATCGCTTCCGGCATTGCGTCGCTGTGGGGTCCGGCGCACGGCGGGGCCAACGAAGCCGTTCTCAACATGCTGGATGAGATTGGCACGGTCAAGAACATCAAGAAGTATATCGCCAAGGCCCATGACAAGGACGACAGTTTCCGCCTGATGGGGTTCGGTCATCGCGTCTACAAGAACTACGACCCCCGGGCCAAGGTCATGCAGAAGTCCTGCCACGAGGTCCTGACCACGCTGGGCATCGACGATCCCCGGCTGGAACTGGCCATGCGCCTTGAGGAAATTGCGCTCAGTGACGATTATTTCCTGGAGAAGAAACTGTTTCCCAATGTCGACTTCTATTCCGGCATTGTCATGAAGGCACTGGGATTTCCGGAATCCATGTTCACCGTGATGTTCGCGATCGGCCGGACGGTCGGCTGGATCGCGCACTGGCGCGAGATGCTGGGTGATGGCGACCAGAAAATAGGTCGCCCGCGGCAAATGTACACCGGTTACAAGAAACGCAAGTACAAGCCGGTCAGCAATCGCGGCCACACGCAGAACAAGATCTCCTGGTCATGGCTGTGGCGGGGCAAGAAAAACGGAACGACTGCCAGTGAAGGGTGAATGTCGGCTGACACGCCCGTTGCCGGAAGAGGCCCGACATTTTTCGCTCCATGCTGGTCTGGGTGTACAAAAGTAGCCGCAAGACCGATACGTATCTGTACGTTGCGAGCCGGGATGACTTCAGCCGGGTGCCGGACGGCCTGATTCACCTGCTCGGGGAGTTGACCGCGGTGCTCCGGTTCGACATGGCAAAGCGAGAACGGCTGGCCCAGGCAGACATCGAAACGGTGGCCCGCAGCCTGGAGGAAAACGGTTATTATCTCCAGCTTCCTCCGTCCACCACAGAACCGGAAAGCGCATGCTGATCAAGATTCTCTTCACGATCGGGGTCATCCTCACGGTCATCCTGGTGTTCCGGATCAAGTCCGGCCGCGTGAACCCGCCTCCAGCCGACTCCGCCGGCACCCAGGGATCGTTGTCGGTCAAGGCCGTGACCATCATGATCATCGTGCTGCTGATGGCCATATCCTCGGCGATTTTCGTCTTCCAGTACAGGTCTGACAACCGCATCGTGAATATCCGGGTAATCAGCGCCGACGGTGCCAGCACCGTCTACCAGGCCCGGCAAAAATCCATCAAGGGACGACAGTTCGAGACCCTCGACGAGCGCTTGATCACGCTCGGCGAAAGTGACCGGATCGAGATGGAAGGGCAATGATCCCCCGTTTCAAGCCGGTCACCGCCGTTCTGGTCACTGTCTGCATTGTCGTTTATCTCCTGTCGCTGACAGGCCTGCAGGAGACGATTTATCGAGCACTCCTGATCACCCAGTACATCCGGCCCCCGCTGGCCGAGGTTCGTGACGGTGAGCTGTGGCGCCTGATCACCCCGGTGCTGCTGCACTTCGGACTTTTCCACATCCTGTTCAACATGCTCTGGACCTGGGAGCTTGGCCGCATCATCGAATGGCGCCACGGCGCCTTGAGCCTGATCGGGCTGACGGTGGTGATCGGAATGGTCTCGAACCTCGTCCAGTACCGGGATTCGGGCCCCTTGTTCGGCGGCATGTCCGGAGTGATCTACGGTTATTTCGGCTTCGTCTGGATCCAGAGCCTGATCAACAAGCGCTTCGGCCTTGTGCTGAACCGGACCGTCGTGCTGCTGCTCCTGGGCTGGTTTGCCCTGTGCTGGACCGGCATCATCGAACGTCTGTTCGGAATCGGCGTCGCCAATGCCGCGCACACCGCCGGCCTCTTGAGCGGAATCGTGATCGCATTCGCGGTCAACGCCATCCACTTGCTGGCAGGATGGGCCGGTCGGCGCTTTTCATGAACTCCTCCGGGACAGGACGCAACGCCACTGATACTGAAGCCCCGGCATAATGTAAAATCGCGCTGTGTGGGGAAAACGACCGTTGGGCTGCAGTTCTCGCTATCGGGATCCCTCCTCGGCCAACCCGCCCGCCGCCTTGCCGAATTGATTTGACAAGCAGGAATACGCGCATTCCAATGACTACGAACAATGGTTCCCTGAAGGAGGTTCAGGGAAGATACGACGGTCCAGCACTCGAGCAGGAGATTCTCGATTTCTGGGCCGCGAACAGCATCTTCGACAAGAGCCTCGAACTCACCCGGGGCCGCCCGAGGTTCAGTTTCAACGAAGGCCCGCCGACCGCCAACGGCCGGCCGGGCATCCACCATGTGCTCGCCCGGACGTTCAAGGACATCTATCCCCGCTACAAGACCATGAGGGGGTACTACGCCCCCCGCAAGGGCGGCTGGGACACGCACGGACTTCCCGTCGAGCACGAAATCGAAAAACAGCTCGGCATCTTCGACAAGAACGAGATCGAGGAGAAAGTCGGAATCTCCGAGTTCACCCGGCTCTGCCGGGAGTCCGTGATGACCTACATCGGCGACTGGGAGAAGATGACCCGCCGGATGGGCTACTGGGTAAATCTCGACGAGGCCTATTACACGCTCGACAACCGCTATATCGAATCCGTCTGGAACCTGCTGCGCCGGATCTGGGACAAGGGGCTGATCTATCAGGGCTACAAGGTTGTGCCGTATGATCCGAGGATCGGGGCCACCCTGTCCTCGCACGAGGTCTCGCTCGGCTACAGGGAGGTCGAGGATCCCTCCATAACGGTGCGGTTCCGCGTGGCGGATTCGCCCGGCCTGTCGTTTCTGGTCTGGACCACCACGCCCTGGACGCTCCCTTCCAACCTGTTGCTGGCCGTCGGCTCCGACATCGAGTACTCGTTCGTTCAGACCGGAGACGAGACGGTCATCCTTGCGAGCGCCCGCATCGACGCCTATTTCAAGGACCGGCCCCATACCGTGGTCAGGACCGCAACCGGATCCGAACTGGTCGGCATGCGCTACGAGCGACTGTTTGATTTTCTGGAGGTCGGGTCGGGAGATCCGTTCCGGGTTCTCGACGGCGATTTCGTCAGCACGCTCGACGGAACCGGAATCGTGCATGTCGCCCCGGCATACGGTGTCGACGACTTGGAGCTCGGTCAGCGGGAACGCCTGCCGGTCGTGCACGGCGTCGGTCTGGACGGCCATTTCAAGGCGGAAGCCGGGCCGGTCGCCGGAAAATTCTTCAAGGATGCCGATCCGACGATCTGCGACCTCCTCGAACAGCGGGGGCTGATGTTCCTGAACGAGAAGGCTCTCCACAACTATCCCTTTGGATGGCGAACTGGCGATCCTCTGATCTATTATGCCAAGGAAGCCTGGTTCATCCGGACCACGGAAATCAAGGACCGCCTCGTCTCGCTGAACCAGACCATCCACTGGGTGCCGGAGACGATCCGCGACGGGCGGTTCGGAAACTGGCTTGAAAACAACATCGACTGGGCCCTTTCCCGGGAGCGGTTCTGGGGAACCCCGCTGCCGCTGTGGACAGACGGCGAGGGCGATTTCGTCTGCATCGGCTCGCTGGCCGAACTGGAAAAGCTCTCGGGCCGGTCGGTCGAGGATCTCGACCTGCATCGCCCGCAAATCGACGAAATCACCTTTTTCAAGGACGGGCGGCGCTACCGGCGCGTTCCCGAAGTGATCGACTGCTGGTTCGACTCCGGTGCGATGACCTATGCCCAGTGGCACTATCCGTTCGAGAACCGGGACAAGTTCGATGCGCATTTTCCGGCCGACTACATCTGCGAGGCAATCGACCAGACCCGCGGCTGGTTCTATACCCTGCACGCCATCGCGGCTCTGGTGGATGACTCGGTGGCATACCGCAACTGCGTGTGCCTGAGCCATATCGTCGACAAGAATGGCAAGAAGATGTCGAAATCCCTCGGAAACATCGTCAATCCCTACGATGTGTTCGATACGGTCGGAGTCGACGCGCTGCGCTGGCTGTTCCTGAGCCGCACTCCTCCCGACGCGCAGAAACGCATTTCGGTGGACATCGTGCGGGAAGTCGCCGCCACGTTCGTCAACACCCTGTGGAACGCCTATGCGTTCTTCGTGCTTTATGCGCGCCTGGACGGGGCGGACCTGTCAAGACGGATTCCGGCCGGACAACGACCCGAAATCGACCAGTGGATACTCGCTCTGGCGCACCGGACGGTCAAGACGGCAACCCGTTCGCTTGACCGCTATGACGCATACTCCGCCGGCCAGGCGATCGAAAAGCTGGTCGATCAGCTCAGCAACTGGTACATCCGCCGGAACCGGCGACGATTCTGGAAGAGCGAAAGCGGAGACGACAAGCAGGCGGCCTACCTGACGCTGTTCGAGTGTCTCGACATCATTCAGAGGCTGATCGCGCCCTTCATGCCCTTTCTGGCTGAAAACATGTACCGGAACCTGTCCGCATGCCTCGAGCGGCCCGCAGAGAGCGTTCATCTGGCCGAATGGCCCGGGCACGACGAGGCGTTGCTGAACGATGATCTGGTGTTTGAAATGGACACGGTCCAGGCCGTGGTGGGCCTCGGGCGCACTGCCCGGGAGGCCAGCCGGATCCGGATTCGCCAGCCGCTGCGACGGCTGCTGGTCCATTGCCCGGAAGACCGGGCCCGGCAGGCGATCACCAAGCATCGGTCCCAGTTGCAGGAAGAGCTGAACATCCGGGAGATCGACTTCATCGATTCCGGGACGGAACTGATTCGCTACGACGTCACGCCGAACTTCCGGACACTCGGAAAGCGCTACGGTTCGCTCATGCCGGCGATCAAGGACGCGTTGTCGCAGGCGGATGCGCGCGCGATCGCCGACGCGATCGGCTCCGACGGGCAGTACGGCATGGAAATCGACGGGCAGGCTGTCCGATTCGAAGCCGAAGACTTGCAGATACACTCCCGATCGGCACAGGGGTTCGCCTGCGCCGAAGCCGAGGGCTACCTAGTCGCGCTCGACACCGAGGTGGACCATGAACTCCGCGTGGAGGGAATCGCCCGGGAGCTGGTCAGGACCATCCAGGAAGCCCGCAAGTCGGCCGGACTCCAGATTTCCGATCGCATACTGCTTTCGGTGAGCGGCTCGGGCCTGATCGACGAGGCCATGGCAGCACATCGCGAGCACATCATGTCGGAAACCCTGGCCACGGGAGCCTGCGGAGACACCGGGGCCGACTTCACCATGGACCGATCGCTGGACGAGTGCCAATGGACCATTCGCCTGAAAAAAGCGTGACTTCGGGACAGCCCGAACCGGGTTCGCGATGAGGGTTCTGGCCACCGGCGCGGCCGGATTCATCGGCGCCTCCCTGTGTCGCAGACTGCTTGATCGCGGCGACGTCGTCTTCGGCATCGACAATCTGAACGACTATTACGATGTCCGCCTGAAACAGGATCGGCTGGCCCTTCTGCAGGCGTTTTCCAATTTCCGGTTCGCACACCATGACGTCGCCTCCCGCCCCGAGATGGAGACGCTGTTCGGCTCCGGCGAGTTTGACACGGTCGTGCATCTGGCGGCCCAGGCGGGAGTCCGGCACTCGATCGACCATCCCGGTCAATACGTCGATTCAAACCTGGTCGGGTTCGCGAATATCCTGGAGGGCTGCCGCAGGGGCGATGTCGGGCACCTGGTCTACGCCTCCAGCAGCTCGGTCTACGGCCTGAACACCCGGGAGCCCTTTCGGGAAGACGGTCCGGCCGATCATCCGGTGTCGCTTTACGGCGCGACCAAGAAAGCCAACGAAGCGATGGCCCATGCCTATGCGCACCTGTACGGCCTTGCTGCCACGGGCTTGCGCTTTTTCACGGTGTACGGACCGTGGGGCCGACCGGACATGGCTTTTTTCATGTTCATGCGCCTGATGCTGGAGGGCAGGAAAATTCCGGTCTTCAACCAGGGCAACATGGCCCGTGATTTCACCTACATCGACGATGTCGTCGAAGGGGTCATCGGTGCGATCGACAATCCGGCGAAGCCCGACGACGGATTCGATCCGGCCCGTCCGTCTGCCGCCTCAAGCACCGCGCCCCACCGAATCTACAACCTGGGAAGCGGAAACCGAATCCCGCTCATGGACTACATCCATGCCATCGAAGACGCACTCGGAATCCAGGCGGACTGCGAGTTTCTGCCGATGCAGGCAGGCGACGTCGTCTCGACCCGGGCCGATATCTCCCGAGTGGCCGAATGGCTCGGATACCGGCCGAAAACAGACATCCAGACCGGAATCGGACGTTTTGTGAAGTGGTACCGCGACTACTACGGAGTCTAGGCCTTTCCTGATTGACGACATCGCCTGTTCCGGCCAAGCGGCGGGGGTCAATCTTGCGGCGCGTTACAATACAGTCGCAAGGGCTTGCGAGCGCTGCACAGGCAGGACAATCCCGCGCGAGGGCCTTATCGACGATCACTGACCGAAGGGGAATGCTAACCATGAACAACATGGCAAACGAGCGCGTCGGGACGATGCTGACCCCGCCGCACTTGGGCGAACTGATCCGCGAGAGCATGGACGATGTGGGCTGGAACGTGACCGAGACGGCGGCGCATCTCGGTTGTGAGCGCGGCACGCTGTCGCGCCTGCTGAACGGCAAGGCGGGGGTGTCGGCGAACATGGCGCTGGCGTTGGAGGACATCGGCTGGGGCACCGCCGAGCACTGGATGCGGATGCAGGCGAGCTACCAACTTGCACAGGCGCGGCGCGACCGAGCGAGGGCGCTGCACGCATGATCGTGAGCCGCGCGGTCGAATCGTGGACCGGCCAGGCCTTCAGTCGAGCTTAGTCATCTGAAGTGACAACTCCTGCTTCTCTCTCTGGCAAGCAGATAGTTTTTCACGCTCCTTCTCGACCACCGCGGCCGGGGCCTTGTTCAGAAAATTGGGATTGTCGAGCTTGTGGCCGATTCGAAGGATTTCCTTGTCGATCCTGTCCAGTTCCTTCTTCAGCCGGGTCCGTTCCGCCTGCCTGTCGATCAGCCCCTCCAGAGGAATGAGCAGGCGCATGGAGTCGACTATGGTCACGGACGATTCCGGCTCGTTCTCTTCGGGGTCCAGCACGTCCATGGACAGCAGCCTGCCGACCGTGTCGAGATACCGGCGATTGCGTTCCATCATTTCGCGGTCTGCGCCGTCCGCGCCGGACAGCAGCAACGGCACTCGCTTTCCCGGAGAGATGTCCATCTCGCCCCGAATTCGGCGAACCCCCAGGATCAGTTCCATCACCCATTTCATTTCCTGCTCGGCTTCTGCATCGACGCGGGATGCGTCGTGCTCCGGGTAAGATCGGGTCATGATCGTCTCGCCGCCGGCTCCGGCCAGCGGCGCAATCCGCTGCCAGATTTCTTCCGTGATGAACGGCATGATCGGATGGGCCAGCCGCAATATCGTCTCGAGAACCCGCACCATCGTCCACCTGCACCCGGCTTTCGCGGGCTCACCGAGCTCCTCTGCGTTAAGAGTCGCCTTGCAGAATTCCAGGTACCAGTCGCAGTAGCGGTTCCAGACCAGATCGTGGATTTCCTTCGCCGCCATGTCGAAGCGGTAGGCATGAACCGCCTTCTGCACGGTCTCGATGCTGCGCTCGAGGCGCGAAATGATCCATCGGTCCGCGACCATCAGCTCATGCGTGCCGTCCTTCCCGCAATCCCGGTTCTCGGTGTTGATGAGAACGAAACGGGCGGCATTCCAGATCTTGTTGCAGAAATTCCGGTATCCGGCCGTTCGCGCAAGATCGAAATTGATGTCCCGCCCAGTCGAGGCGAGCGCCGCAAACGTGAAGCGCAGCGCGTCCGTCCCGAAACTCGGAATCCCGTCCGGGTAGTCCTCCCGGGTTTGCCTGGCGATCTTCTCCGCCAGATGCGGTTGCATCATGCCGCTCGTTCTCTTCTCGACCAGGGATGCCAGGTCGATGCCGTCGATCAGATCGATGGGATCGAGCACGTTCCCCTTCGACTTCGACATCTTCTGGCCGTGCGCATCGCGGATCAGCCCGTGAATGTAGACCTGATGGAACGGCACGTCGCCCATGAAGCAGGTTCCCATCATGACCATGCGGGCAACCCAGAAGAAGATGATGTCGAATCCGGTCACCAGCACGCTGGTCGGGTAGAACGTGTCCAGGCGCTCGTTCCGCTGCGGCCAGCCCAGCGTGGAAAAGGGCCACAGCGCCGAACTGAACCAGGTGTCCAGCACGTCCTCGTCCTGGGTCAGCCCGACATGATCCGGAATCGAATACTTCTCCCGCACATGGTTTTCGTCCAGCCCGACATAGAGGTGGCCCTCGTCATCGTACCAGGCGGGAATGCGATGCCCCCACCACAACTGACGCGATATGCACCAGTCCTCGATATTTTCCAGCCACTGGAAATACGTCCGGCTCCAGTTTTCCGGAACAAACCCGATCGCCCCGCTTCTCACTGCCTCGATCGAGGGTTCGGTGATGCGCTTGCGGCCTCCCGGTCGGCCATCCGGCTGTTCGGAACGGGTCAAATCGACAAACCACTGATCGGTCAGGAACGGCTCGACCACGGCCCCGGAGCGATCACCCCGGGGAATCATCAGGGAATGGTCTTGGGTTCGATCCAGCAGCCCCCGCTCCTTGAGATCGTCGACGATGGCGGCCCTCGCCTCGAAACGGTCCTTTCCGACATACGCGTCCGGAACCGGCGCACCCTCGGGAATGCCATCGGCATCGACATTGCCCCGGATCCGGGCATCCACGGTGAATATGTTGATCAGTCCGGCGTCCGGCTGGCTCCTCATCGCCTCCTCGTCGCGATGCCGCAGCCATACCTGGTAGTCGTTGAAATCATGGGCGGGAGTGATCTTGACGCAGCCCGATCCGAATTCAGGATCGACATAGTCGTCCGCGATGACCGGAATCTGCCGCCCGGTCAGGGGCAGTTCACAATACCTGCCGACCAGATGCCGGTAGCGGGCATCTTCAGGGTGGACGGCAACCGCGCTGTCGCCGAGCATGGTTTCGGGCCGGGTGGTGGCGACCGTCAGGCAGTCCGGAGAATCGACCAGCGGATATTTGAGATGCCAGAGCGAGCCTTGCTCCTCCGCCGACAGGACCTCCAGATCGGACAGGGCCGTGTGCAGGACCGGATCCCAGTTCACCAGCCGCTTGCCCCGATAGATGATGCCCTCGTCGTACAGCTCGACAAACACCCGGATCACCGCCTGCGTCAGTCCCTCGTCCATGGTGAACCGTTCGTGCCGCCAGTCCGGAGACGCGCCCATCCTTCGAAGCTGCCGGGTGATGGTTCCACCCGATTCTTCTTTCCACTCCCAGATTTTTTCGATGAATTTCTCCCGACCGTAATCGTGCCGGGTCTTTCCCTCCTTGTTCACCAAGCGCTCGACAACCATCTGTGTCGCGATGCCGGCATGGTCGGTTCCGGGCTGCCAGAGCGTCTTTCGGCCCTTCATGCGATGAAACCGGATCAGGGCGTCCATGATGGTGTCCTGGAACGCATGGCCCATGTGCAGACTTCCGGTCACATTCGGCGGCGGGATCATGATGCAGTAGGGCGCTCCGTCTCCCGACGGGGAGAAAAATCCCTGCTCTTCCCAGAATGCATACCAGCGCGATTCGATCGCGTGCGGGTCGTAGGTCTTGTCGAGACTCATGGGTATTGCCGGGTCGTTTGCCTGCCGATATCCGATGGTGGACCTGTTTCAGGGGTCAGTCCTGTCCCATTCTGTGGGTCTTGGGCTCGACACCCTGATCGCGGTAGCTCCGGTACCGGTTGCGAGCGCTGGCACGATCCGCCTCATCGCCGCCGACCAGTTCGACCACCCGGTCGTACTTGAAATGCTCCTCGGACACCTGCTCGCGCAGATTGACCAGCACGTCGGCGTGATCGGGATCGTGATGCGCATGGCTGATCTGGACCGGGTAGTCCGCCCAGGTGAGCGCCCCCTTCCGGATGATGCCGTGCGGGATAAAGCTGTTCTGCCGGAACGTCCAGAGCAGCCGGTCTACTTCCGCACTCTGATTGCTGTCCGAGGTCTGGACCATCACCTTCAGATCGAGGCCCCGGATTTTCTGCACGAGCCGGCATGCGAACTGGAGCTTGCTCCGGCGATCGGCCTGATCGAGGATATAGAAGTCGACTTGGGGCATGAACGGTTCCCGCCCGGGCTACGATGTGCCCGAGCCTGCATTGTCCGCCTCGCTTCGGCGGATCAGGAATTCCACGAGCAGCGGAACCGGGCGGCCGGTCGCCCCTTTCGGAGACGAGGAACTCCAGGCCGTGCCCGCCACGTCAAGATGGGCCCATGAATAATCCATGGCAAACTCCTGGAGGAAACAGGCGGCGGTGACGGCTCCCGCGCTTCGCCCGCCGATATTGGCGAGATCCGCAAAATTGCTTTTCAGCTGCTTGGTGTAGCTGTCCCAGACCGGCAGTCTCCAGGCCCGGTCGTCGACCCGGGCACCGGCGGCCAGCAATTCATCCGCCAGGCTGTCGGAATTGCTGAACAGGCCGCTCGCATGATGACCCAGCGCGATGATGCACGCACCGGTCAGGGTGGCAATGTCGACCACCGATTCCGGGTCGTACTTCTTCGCGTAGGTCAGGGCATCGCAAAGTATCAGCCTGCCCTCGGCATCCGTGTTGAGAATTTCGATCGTCTTTCCGAGCATGCTGGTCACGATGTCGCCGGGCTTGTTCGCGGCGCCGTCGGGCAGGTTTTCGCTGCTTGGCACGATGCCGACGATGTTGAGCGGCAATTTCATTTCGCTGGCCGCGATCAGCGCGCCGAACACGCTGGCTCCGCCGCACATGTCATATTTCATTTCATCCATCTGGGCCGCCGGCTTCAGGGATATCCCTCCGGCATCGAAGGTCAGGCCCTTGCCGATCAACGCAATCGGCCTTCGGTCCTGCGAGGCGCCCCGATACTCCATAGTGATCAGCTTGGCGGGCTCCCGGCTGCCCCGCGAGACCGAAAGCAGCGACCCCATTTTCAGCTTTTCCATGTCCTTCTCCTCGAGTACCGAGACCTTCAGACCATGGGACCGCGCCAGTTCCCGCGCCCGGTCGGCCAGATAGCCGGGCGTACAGATGTTCCCGGGAAGGTTGGCGACGGTCTTGGTGAAACTGACGCCGTTGGCGATCGCGATGCCGCGATCGATCCCCATCTGGGCGGCGTCGGTGTCCCGGCGGTTGACCAGAACGCCGATCCGGCTCAACTCCGGCATCGGTTTCTTGTCGCTTTGCGTTTCCCGATACCGGTAGGTTGCCTCATGGACCGCTTCCGCGATCTGGCGGGCGTAATCGCCGATATGGGAGTCGGACACCGAATCGAGGATCGCGAAGTCGGCCGATGCGATCTTGCGCTCCACCAGAAGATTGGTCGCGGCGACAATGGCCTTGCGATAGTCGTTGCGCGGGCACTCTTCCTTGTCTCCAAGCCCGACGAGAAGAAGGCGGCTGGCGGAAATGCCCTGGACATCGTAGAGCAAAAGCGTGGAGCCGACGCCGCCATCGACATCTCCCCGATTCAGAATCTGCTGAAGCTGCCCCGACGCACTGCTGTCGATCCGCTCTGCGGATGCCGACAACCGGACACCCTTGGCCTTGCCGGGATTCTTGAAAATCCCGACCACCAGGCATTGGGACTTGAGCTTGACCAAATTGGCCGTTTTTACCTTAAAATTCATGAAGTCCTCTGCTGTTGCACACTATCACCGATTCCAGACACGGGCAAAAAACCGTCGCAAGTCCGAGATTTTACCATCCCAGTATTGCCGGAAAAACAATGTCGGGGCGCCATGCTTCCGCCCGTTCCCGAACCGATGCCGCACATGACAGACCGCCTGCAAATCCGGTAATTCAATGATTATCCAGCGAGCCTTCGTCCGTGAAACCGTGAAAACCAGCGTCGCGGTCACGGTGATCATTATCGCGATCTTCGCCGTGACGCGGCTGGTCGGATTCCTGGGCTCGGCTGCCGACGGCAACATTGCCGTCGAGAGCGTGTTCCTTTTGCTGTTCCTCAAGCTGATCAGCTATCTCGACATCATTCTCTCCCTGTCGGTCTACCTGTCCGTTCTCCTGGTGTTCGGCCGATGGATCAGCGAGCGGGAGATGACCGCGCTCAACACCTGCGGAATCGGGATGGCGCATTTCCTCAAACCGGGGGTTGTCCTGTTCCTGATCACCGGTACCGTCTCGGGCGCCTTCTCCCTCTATCTCGGTCCGCTTGCCAGCCAGATCGGGCACGACATCGAGAAGAATTTCAGGAACCGGTCCGACATCGTCGGCATCACACCGGGCGAATTCAGCGAGTTCAGGGGCGGCGACGGGGTCTATTTCATCGGAGAACAGGACAGGGCGACGGACGTCTATTCCGATATCTTCGTCTACAGCCGGGAGGGGCGGGATGACGGCGTCGTGGCGGCAAAAACCGGCTACAAGAACATTGACGGGAAAACCGGCGATGATCTGCTGGTCCTGCGCGACGGCGCCCGGTACAAGATGAGCGCCGACAGCGATTCGTACTCGGTTACCGCCTTCGAGACCTACTCGATCCGCCTCAGAAGACCTCCCGCAAAAACCTGGGAAGCGCCGGTCAAGGCCTTGCCGACTTTCACCCTGCTTGAAGAGCGCCGCCCCAGGGCCTCCGCCGAGTTCCACTGGCGGCTCTCGAAGGTGTTCATGCTCGGGGTGCTCATCCTGCTGTCCCTGTCGTTCACATCCCCGTCCTACCGCAAGGGCCGGTTCATGAGCATGCTGTTCGCCTTTTTGGTGTATTTCGTCTATTCGAACATGCTGGGCGCGGGTACGGCACTGGGTGGCAAGGGCGCCTTTCCCCCACACCTCGCCCTGTGGTCGGTCAACCTGGCGTTTCTGCTTCTCGCGGCCTGGCTGTTTCACCGAAGAAGCCGCTATCTCCAGTTCCTGCCCTGGAAATCCCGATGATGAGCACGCTCGACAGATACCTGGGACGGATCATCCTGCAATACACCCTGATCACCACACTGGTCCTCCTGTGCCTGTACACCTTTGTCAATTTCCTTGACCAGATGGTCAGCATCGGCCAGGGGGGGTTCCACCTCAAGGAGGCCGTGGTGTACGTGGTCCTGCTGATTCCGGGCACCCTGTACGAACTGTTTCCGATGGCCACGCTGCTCGGGGCCATCACCGGTCTTTCCGTGCTTGCCGGGAGCTCGGAACTGACAGCCATGCGATCGAGCGGTGCATCGATGCTGCAGATCACGGGAGCGGCACTCAAGGTGGGCGGGGTATTTGTCGTGCTTTGCCTGCTCGTGGGCGAATTCGTCGCACCTCACACCCAGAGCATTGCCCAGCGGGGACGCGCAGAAGCGCTCCAGGAAGACATCCGGCAGCATACCCGTGCGGGCCTGTGGATGCGGGATGCGAACACCTACACCACCATCCGCGAAATACTGCCGGATCTCACACTGACGGACATCAAGTCGTTTGAATTCGACAACGACGGATTCCTGCAGATCATTACGGAAGCGAAGCGGGGACGATTTGTGGGCGATTCATGGATTCTGGCAGAGGCCCGCATCACGACGCTTGACGACAACGTCGAGCGGTCGGTCGAACGGCTTGGCCGGGCAACATGGAACACGGCGGTCACCCCGGATATCCTGTCGACGTTTCTGATCAAGCCCGATCAGCTGTCCTTCGGGCAACTCAGACGCTATATCGATCATCTCCGGGAAAATCGACAAAACAGCAACCGGTTCGCCCTCGCCCTGTGGAACAAGATCATGCTTCCGCTGGCCATCGCCGCCATGGTCGCCCTCGCGGTTCCGTTCGTGTTCACCAACCTGCGCTCCGGGAACCTCGGGCGCAACCTGTTTCTCGGCATCATGCTCGGCATCGCCTTCTACGTCGCGAACCGCGGTTTTGGCTATGCGGTGCTGGCCAACGGCATTCCTCCGGTACTCGGCGCAAGCATTCCCGTTCTCGCGCTGCTGCTCTTGGTCATCGCCCTCATGCGCCGGATCTGACCGGATATCTCCGGGGCCCGCCATTCGCTTCGGACAGCGGGAAGCGACCCGATCGAGAAGCCGCAATGCCGCCGACAATCGCACAATTGACTACAGAAATGAAGTCCCGGAGCATATAATCAGCAGGCGGCGGCTCGAAGCATGCTCATGCCGGGCTCTTCGGGATCGTTGCCATCAATCAACCGTATTACGCAATCCAGACATGAGCAATGTGAAATCGGCCTTTATCGGCCTTGGAGTCATGGGATACCCGATGGCCGGACATCTGGCGCGACACGGCCACGATGTCTGCGTCTACAACCGGACGGCATCAAAGGCCGAAAAATGGGTCGGACAGCACAACGGACGATACGCGCCCACACCTGCCGACGCGGCAAAGGAGGCCGACTTCGTTTTCTGCTGTGTCGGAAACGACGACGATCTTCAAAGCGTCACCGTCGGCGAGCAGGGGGCTTTCGCCACGATGAAGCCGGGCGCCGTGTTCGTCGATCACACGACGGCCTCGGCAACCGTTGCCCGGGAACTCCACGCGCTGGCCCAAGAGAGCGGTTTCGACTTTCTGGACGCTCCGGTCTCAGGCGGTCAGGCGGGGGCCGAAAACGGCATCCTGACGGTGATGGTCGGAGGGGATCAGGCCGCTTTCGACAAAAGCAGGCCCCTGATCGATTCCTATTCCCAGTCCGTGATGCTGATGGGGAAAAGCGGATCGGGACAGCTGACCAAGATGGTCAACCAGATCTGCATCGCCGGGCTGGTTCAGGGG
>VYGS01000107.1:0-7340 GCA_009841725.1 Gammaproteobacteria bacterium | reverse complement strand
AAGGGCTGGCCTTCGGTGTAAACGCCGACCTCGACTGCAGCAAGGTTTTCGAGGTCATCTCGAAAGGGGCGGCAAGCTCCTGGCAGATGATCAACCGGAATGAAACCATGCTGAAGAACGAGTTCGACTTCGGTTTTGCGGTCGACTGGATGCGCAAGGACCTGGGGCTTTGCATGGATGAGGCGAGACAGAACGGGTCGCAATTGCCGGTCACGGAAATTGTCGACGGGTACTATGCCGAGATCCAGGCCTCCGGCGGCAATCGGTATGACACCTCGAGCCTGGTTACCCGTCTCCATCGCAAGGATCTGTGAGACATTGCGGGATCGATGGATTCGATCCCGATGGTGCCAGGAGGCACGATCCGGTCATGCGGGCGTAGTTCAGTGGTAGAACGTCAGCTTCCCAAGCTGAATGTCGGCGGTTCGATCCCGCTCGCCCGCTCCACCTGAACCGGCATTCGGCCAGGCTCTGCCCTGGCCCGACGCCGAACGCCGGGGCCGGGGATCAGCCCCGCAGTTTCTTGAGCTTCTCGATGGCCCGAATCTGGGCGGCCCAGGCGGCGAGTTCGGCCTTCATGTCGGCGTAGTCCTGATCGTCCATGCTGGTGTCCTTGAGCTTTTCCTCTGCGCGCTTCATGGCGGCCTGGGCGGCTTCCTCGTCGAGATCCTCGCCGCGCATCGCGGTGTCCGACAGCACCGTCACCAGATTCGGCTGAATTTCCAGCAGCCCGCCCGAGATGAAGAAGAACTGCTGCTCGCCGTTTTCCGTCTCAACCCGTACATCGCCCGGCTTGAGACGGGTGATCAGGGGCGCATGGCGGGGCGCGATGCCCAATTCGCCGGAAACGCCTGGAGCGAAAACCATGGTTCCCTCCCCCGACCAGATTTCCTCTTCGGCGCTGACGATTTCAACTCTGATTGTGGACATTCGGAATTCCCGGTTGCGGATCAGCTGAGCGTCTTGGCTTTCTCGATGGCCTCGTCAATGCTGCCAACCATGTAGAACGCCTGCTCCGGCAGGTGATCGTAGTCCCCGTTCGCGATGCCCTGGAAGCCCTTGATGGTTTCCTTCAGGGTCACGTACTTGCCGGGCGTGCCGGTAAAGGTCTGGGCGACCGTGAACGGCTGGGACAGGAACCGCTGCATGCGACGTGCCCGGCCCACGGCCTGCTTGTCTTCCTCCGACAGCTCGTCCATGCCGAGAATCGCGATGATGTCCTGCAACTCCTTGTAGCGCTGGAGCGTGCCCTGCACGGCCCGGGCGGTCTCGTAGTGCTCGGTTCCGATCACCAGCGGATCCAGGATCCGGGAAGTCGAATCAAGCGGGTCCACGGCCGGATAGATGCCGAGTTCCGCGACCTGCCTTGACAGGACCAGGGTCGCGTCCAGATGCGCAAACGTGGTGGCCGGGGACGGGTCGGTCAGGTCGTCGGCGGGAACGTAGACGGCCTGAAAGGAGGTGATCGATCCGGTCTTGGTGGAGGTGATCCGTTCCTGTAGGGCCCCCATTTCATCCGCAAGCGTCGGCTGGTAGCCCACGGCCGAGGGCATCCGTCCGAGCAATGCCGACACCTCGGTTCCCGCCAGCGTGTAGCGATAGATGTTGTCGATGAACATCAGTACGTCCCGGCCTTCGTCCCGGAAATACTCGGCCATCGTCAATCCGGACAACGCCACCCGAAGCCGGTTGCCCGGGGGTTCGTTCATCTGGCCGTAGACCATGGCAACCTTGGATTCCTCCGGATTTTCGATGTTGACGACGCCCGCTTCCTGCATTTCGTGATAGAAGTCGTTGCCTTCGCGGGTCCGCTCGCCCACGCCGGCGAACACCGACAGGCCGCTGTGTGCGGTCGCGATATTGTTGATCAGTTCAAGCAGGGTAACGGTCTTGCCGACGCCCGCGCCGCCGAACAGGCCGATCTTGCCGCCTTTCGCGATCGGCATGATCAGGTCGACCACCTTGATGCCCGTCTCGAGCAATTCGACGCTCGCCGCCTGCTCCTCGTAGGTCGGAGAGGGCCGGTGAATCGGCATCCGGATATCGGACTTGATCTCTCCCGCCTCGTCCACGGGATCGCCCAGCACGTCCATGATGCGGCCGAGCGTTCCGGCACCGACCGGAACCGAAATCGGCGCACCGGTGTTGTTGACGTCAAGCCCCCGCTTGAGACCGTCCGAGGACCCCATGGCGATGCATCGCACCACCCCGTCCCCCATTTGCTGCTGGACCTCCAGGGTCAAGCCGGCCGAGTCGATCTTAAGCGCGTCATACACTTTGGGCACGGATTCCCTGGGAAACTGGACATCCACGACTGCACCGATGATTTCTACGATATTTCCTGAACTCATGGTTCAAACGCCTCTTTATGAAATTCTGTTTCGTCTGCCAATTCAGACTTGTCGCTATACCGCTGCTGCGCCGCCCACAATCTCGGACAGCTCCTGGGTGATCGACGCCTGCCGGGCCTTGTTGTAGACCAGCTGCAGATCATCGATGAGTTTGCCGGCATTGTCGGTCGCGGCCTTCATCGCGACCATTCTCGCCGCCTGTTCGCACGCCGAATTCTCAACCACCCGCTGGTAGACGAGCGATTCCACATACCGGTCCATCAACAGGTCGATGATCTCCTTGGAATCGGGTTCGTAAATGTAGTCCCAGTAATGGTCCAGATGATCGTCCGGGGCGGGCGTGATCGGAATCAGCTGTTCAACGTCCGGGGCCTGGGTCATGGTGTTGACGAAATTGTTGCTGACAATGAACAGCCGGTCGATCTCGCCTTCGATGTATGCGTCCATCATCACCTTGACGGCGCCGATCAGGACTTCCAGCCGGGGCGCGTCGCCAAGCCCTGTGGCCTCGCCGGCGATCTGGGCGTTGAACCGCTTAAAAAAGGCGCTCGCCTTCTTCCCGATGTTCACCATCTTCACGTCCACTCCCTGATCATGCCACTCGGACATCGAGTTGACGGCCCTGCGAAAGACATTGACGTTCAGGCCGCCGCACAATCCCCGATCACTCGACACGACGATGTAGCCGACCGCCTTGACGCTTTCCCGCGTCACCACGTAGGGATGCTTGTACTCCGGATGAGCCTTGCCAAGATGGGAAACCACCTGGCGCATCTTGTCCGCATAGGGCCGCGCCGCATGCATCCGGTCCTGGGCACGCCGCATCTTGCTGGCGGCAACCATTTCCATCGCCTTGGTGATTTTCCTGGTGCTGCCGATGCTCTTGATCTGATTGCGTATCTCTTTCGCGCCTGGCATGACTCTTCAACCCCTAGACTTGTTGTCGACCGGTCCCGGCTTACCAGCTGCCGTTTTTCTTGAAATCTTCGATCGCCCCGCCCATTTTCTCCGCGACCTCGTCGCTGTAGGACGGATCGCCGTTGATGCCGTCAATCAGTTCGGAGTAATTGGACTTCAGGTAGGCCTGCATCGATGCCTCGAAGGCGACGACGTCGCCGACCGGCACATCGTCCAGATAGCCCTCGTTCACCGCCAGCAGCGAAAAGGCCATTTCCGCCACCGACATCGGCTGGTACTGCGGCTGCTTCATCATTTCCATGACCCGCTCACCGCGCTCCAGCTGGCGCCGGGTCGCCTCGTCCAGATCCGACGCGAACTGGGAAAATGCGGCCAGTTCCCGATACTGGGCCAACGCGAGCCGGATGCCTCCGCCCAATTTCTTGATGATCCCGGTCTGGGCCGCTCCGCCCACTCTCGACACGGACAGCCCCGCGTTGATCGCGGGACGCATTCCCGCATTGAACAGGTTGGTCTCCAGGAAGATCTGGCCGTCGGTGATGGAGATGACGTTGGTCGGCACGAACGCGGACACGTCGCCGGCCTGCGTTTCAATGATCGGCAGCGCGGTCAGGGATCCGGTATTTCCGGTTCCCCCGCCGCCGGTTCTCTTCTCGACTTCCTGCACAGTGATCCGGGATCCCCGCTCAAGCAGCCGGGAGTGCAGGTAGAACACGTCCCCGGGATACGCCTCGCGCCCGGGAGGGCGCCTGAGCAGCAGCGAAATCTGGCGGTACGCCCAGGCCTGCTTGGTGAGATCGTCATAGATGATCAGCGCATCGTCGCCGCGGTCACGGAAGAATTCCCCCATGGTGCAGCCCGAGTAGGGCGCGATATACTGCTCCGCGGCCGAGTCGGAAGCGGAGGCGGCAACCACGATGGTGTGCTCCATCGCGCCGTGCTCCTCGAGCTTGCGGACAACGCCGGCGATGCTCGACGCCTTCTGGCCGATTGCGACATAGATACACTTGATCCCGGTTCCCTTCTGGTTGATGATCGCATCGACCGCCACCGCGGTCTTTCCGGTCTGGCGGTCACCGATGATCAGTTCCCGCTGGCCCCGGCCGATCGGCACCATGGAGTCGATGGACTTGAGGCCGATCTGGACCGGCTGGTCCACGGACTTTCGCGCGATGACGCCGGGAGCGATCTTTTCGATGGGGGAGGTCTCGGTCGCCTCGATCGGGCCCTTGCCGTCGATCGGCTGACCCAATGCGTTGACCACCCGGCCGAGCATGGCCTCGCCGGTCGGAACTTCGAGAATTCGTCCCGTGCACTTGACGGTGTCGCCTTCGGAAAGATGCTTGTAATCGCCCAGAATGACCGCGCCGACGGAATCCTGTTCCAAGTTCAGGGCCAACCCGAAGGTGTTTCCGGGAAATTCCAGCATTTCGCCCTGCAGGGCTTCGCTCAGACCGTGAATCCGGGCGATCCCGTCAGTCAGCATGACAACCGTGCCTTCGGTGCGGGCTTCGGCGCCGGATTCGAAATTCTTGATACGATCCTTGATCAGTTCGCTGATTTCGGATGGATTCAACTGTATCGACATGTCTAATATTTCCTCTAGATTCTGTATGCTTGGTTCATCACGAACCGATCACGCCCACAAGCCGTTCGAGCTGGGCTTTCACCGAACCGTCGACGACCCAGTCGCCGGCACGAATCACCGCTCCTCCGATCAACGCCTCGTCAACCTCAAACTCCAACTCGACCGTCCGGCCGAGTTTTTCCCGAAGAGCCCTTGAGAAACTGTCCTGCTGGCCCTTGTCGATCGGCGCCGCCGTGATCATGGTCGCATTCACCGTCCTTTCGGCTTCCGCCCTGCATGCGGCATAGGCCTCGGCAATATCGGCCATGGCCGAGAGGCGCCCGTTCTGGACGATCAGGTTGACCAGGTTGCGCCCGAATTCGTCCAGGCTGCCGTCGCAAACGTCAAGAATCAGGCCGGTCAGCCGCGACGAAGAGATGCGCGGGTTTGCGGCCAGCTCCTGGAGCCGGGTGTCTTCTGCAACGGTTGCGAGCAATTGCAACTGTTCGTGCCAGCCTGCCAAGTTGTCCTGTTCCTGGGCAAGCTGGAACAGCGCCTGCGCATAGGGCCTGGCAATATTGCTTTGGGAGGGCATCGGTGTTCTTCCCGGTCCGGTCCGTCAGAGCTTGGCAGCCAGGTCGTCCAGCAGCCGGGAGTGGGCGCTGGCATCGACTTCCCGCTTGAGAATCTGCCGGGCGCCGTCCACCGCCAACTCGCCGACCTGATGGCGCAATACCTCTCGGGCCCGGTTGATCTCGGTATCGATTTCGGCGCGCGCGGCGGTCAGGATTCTTCCCTCTTCCTCTCTCGCCTTCTCTTTTGCCTGCTCGACCAGTTCGCTGCCGTATTTTTCAGCCTTGCTGATGATTTCGCTGGCCTGCTCCTTGGCCTGATTGACCACCTCGTCGGCCTTCTGGCGGCCTTCCTCCTCGGCCATGTGGCCTTTCTCCGCGGCGGCCAGGCCGTCAGCGATACGGGTTTTCCGTTCGTTCAGGGCCCCGATGATCGGTCGCCAGACGAACTGCTTGCTGAACCAGACGAAGACGATAAAGAACAGCACCTGGAATGCCAGGGTCAGATTTAGATTCATCTTTATTGGCCTCGGTCTATTGTGTCATTTGACGCCTTGTCTTGAGGCTACGCCACCGCAAACAGCACGTACATGGCTATGCCGACCGCAATCATCGGCACCGCGTCGACCAGCCCCATCACGATAAAGAACTGGGTACGCAGCATGGGAATCAGCTCGGGCTGACGCGCCGCACCTTCCAGGTACCGTCCACCAAGAATGCCGATACCGACTGCGGCACCCAGCGCGCCAAGACCCATCATGATCCCGCCCGCAATGTACAAAAGTGCTTGTTCCATCTCGTTCTCCGAATAGTCAATTTGATTGGAAGTGAATTAATACTGAAAATGAATGTTCCCGAATCAGTGATGCTGGTGGGCCATGTCCATGTAGACGATGGTCAGGACCATGAAGATGAAGGCCTGCAGGGTAATGACCAGGATATGGAAAACCGCCCACACGAACTGCAACACGCCGCCGAAAAGCGTGAGGACGACGCCGGTGCCGTACATCAGCGATATCAGTATGAAGATCATCTCGCCGGCGTACATGTTTCCGAACAGGCGCAGCGAGTGCGATATCGGCTTTGAAATCAGGCTGACAAACTCAAGAAAGAAATTGATCGGGATGAACAGGATCTTGAGCAGTGGATTCTTCGCCTCGAACGGGTGCATGGTCAGCTCTGCGGCGAATCCCGCCGGGCCCTTGACCATGATGCTGTAGTAGATCATCAGCGTGAAGACGCTGAGCGCCAGGCCGAAGGTGATGTTGGGGTCCGTGGTGGGCACGACTTTCTGATAGTGGATGCCGAACAGCTGGAGGAAGCGGGGGATGACCTCGACCGGCACGAGATCCATGAGGTTCATCAGGAAAATCCAGCAAAAGAGCGTCAGCGCCATCGGCGCGACCAGGTCGTTCTTGCCCGAAAAGGAGCCGCGGACGTTCTCGTCGACAAATTCGACCAGCCACTCGCAAAAATTCTGCACCCCTCCCGGCGTACCGGACGTCACCTTCACGGCAACCGTGCGAAACATCCAGAGAAACAGGGCGCCCAGCGTGAACGACCAGAACAGGCTGTCGAGATGCACGGCCATGATTCCCATTTCCGCCGCCTCGGCCGCACTGTGGGCCATCCCCCAGGAACCGTCCGGATGCTGGCCGAACGTCAGATTGGTCAAGTGATGCCGAATGAACTCGCTTGAAGTGACTGATCCCGATGCTGCCATGTTTATGAAGTTAGTAGTTTGTCAATGCCGTCCGGGAACTTCGAAGGCCCGGCCGGCCGCGCCCCGAATCCCCGGGCCCGAACCGGCGGCTAATGGGTGTTCCGCCAAAATCGTTACTTGTCGTTTGTCTGTGAACCCGGACCTGAATCCGATGTCACGCCCCATCCCGTCTTTCGTCCCGGCATTGAAAACACGCTGCTCATCTGAAC
>VYGS01000012.1 GCA_009841725.1 Gammaproteobacteria bacterium | reverse complement strand
GTCCGAATACGGAGTTCGCGGCAAGACCCTGGGATGCGAATACAACGCCTACGGACTTTCTGCCGCATACGGAAAGAGGCTTGAGGAAGGACTGGCCGGATTCTGCGAGCTGGAGGACGCCTCGTCTCTGGTCGGATCGATCCGGGTGGTCAAGAGCGAGGCCGAGATTGCCTATGTCAGAAGGGCGGCAGAACTCGCCGACGACGCCATGGACGCGGCGATTGAAACGGCGGGGCCCGGCGTATTTGAAGGGGATATACTCGCCGCCATGCAGTCGGCCGTTTTTCGGGGCGGCGGGGATTATCCCGGAAACGAGTTCATTATCGGCTCGGGGCCGGGAGCGTTGCTGTGCCGGTACTTCACCGGCCGAAGGACGCTGGACGAGCGGGACCAGTTGACCCTCGAGTATGCAGGGGCCTACCGGCGGTACCACGCCTGCCTGATGCAGACGTTCATGATCGGCACCCCCTCGAAGGAGCACCGGGGCATGCACAGCGCCTGTTCGGCGGCGATGGAAGCCTGCCTCCGGGCCATCAGACCGGGCGAGACGATGGGCACCGTGTTCTCGGAGCATGCCAGGGTCCTGGATGAAAGGGGCTATCGGGAACACCGGATGAACGCCTGCGGTTACAGCCTTGGCGCCATGTATACTCCGATCTGGATGGATTTCCCGATGTTCTATGCCGACAATCCGCATGTCATGCAACCAAACAACGTGTTCTTTGTTCACATCATTCTTATGAACAGCCTGTCCGGGAGATCGATGACTCTGGGTCAGACGGTCCGGGTGACCGAGGGTGGGATGGAGAGGCTGAGCAGGCACGGAACCGACCTGGTGGTGATCTGACGTGGGCGCCGACGGCATGCACGATGCATCCGCCCTCATGGAGGGTGCGGGGTCGATGGACGTCGCGACGATCCATTCCGAGATACTGTCTGTCATGGAACGGATGGTCGATACGAGCGAAAATCCCCATGTGCAGCGGTTCCGGAGCGGGTTCGAAGGTGTCCGGAACACCTGGCGCGATGTCGGAAGCGGGCACCTGCCGACTGCCGCGCTGCTTGACAGCATCCGCATTGATGCCGGGACCCTCCCGGGACGACTCGTGGCACTGGTGAGCAAGCACCGGAAGCATCTGCTTTGGGAGCAGACTTACCGCAAGGAGGACGATGTCGTGGGCGAGGATCTGCTGGCGGGATACGGATTTTCGGAAGTGACGGGCAAACGCGGACCCTATGTCAGCGAACGGCTTCGGAGCGGCATTGGCATCTGGGCTCCGCATGTGAAGTATCCCCTGCATTGGCACGACTCGGAGGAGATCTACTGGGTTCTGTCGGGGTCCGCCCGGTTTCAGGTCGGAAGAGACGAGCCCGCCTCGCTCAAAAAAGCGGGAGATGTCGTTTTCATGCCGTCAGCGGTCCCCCATGCCTTCTGGACTGCCAGGGAGCCTTTCGTCGTGTTCTACCTGTGGCAGGGCGGGGACCTGAGGCAGGTATCGGAATTCGAAAGCAGGATCGGGTAGGCCGGGACTTCCGGAACCTATCCGGAGAATCGCGCTGCCCAGGCAAGCCATCTCTGGAGAAGCTCCCGGGCGGTATTGCCGGGCAAGCTGTCTGCAGCAGGGCTGGATACGCCCCGAAGTAGCAGATCCTCATCGTCAAGAATGGAGCGCTCGTCGATGTATCCCGAGTCCAGCAGGTACTGCTCGAGCTTTTCGATCTGTTTGCTCTGAAAGCCCCTGATCCGCTCGTCCTGCCTTTGTTCCAGCCTTCCGAGAAGTTCCCGGGCGTCGCCCCCGAGTTCCCGGGCCATTTCCGAAACCCCGTCGAGATACCGGTCGGTGACCGCGCCGCTTTGTTCGAGTGCAATTCTGTCGACGGGGCATCCCCGTCCAAGTTGCCACAACCCGCAGAACGTCCGGAGCAGTTCCAGGCGGCTTCCGACCTCGTCCGGCGTCAGGATAGGCCGGCACAGCCTCTCGGCAAGCGGCTTGCCTGCGACGATATCCCATTGCCCGGCATATTCGATACCGTGTCTTACGAATTCGTGCAGCATCCCGGTTTCGCCAGGCAAGACGTAGAACAGGTGCTGCGCCTCCCAGCCCCGGGCGGGCCGGAATTCCGGAACATGGAGCCTTGCGCCGTATTCCTCGAATGACTCGTTGCCCGGAGAGGGGACGTCCGGCGGCGAGTGGACGGGAAGCTTGTCCGGATCGTCGACGCTGGACGCCACTTTCCGTATCCTGCCCAGATCGACGGTCGAGGCGATTTCCAGTCCTTCTTGGCCCAGGGCGGCTCTGATCCGCTCTATGTCGACCGGATCACTGGTCAGGTAAACGATCTGGCGATTCTGGTCGGCCGCGATTCGCCCCAGACTGCGGACAATCGCCTCGAAGCGCCGGGGGTCGCTTTGGTCCAGGGCCTCGTCAAGAAAAAGCGGGAGCGTCCTTCCCTGCTCAAGCTCCTCGGCAAAGGCCAGGCGGGCGGCCAGCAGGAGCTGAACCCGGGTTCCGTCCGAGAGTTCGTCGAGTTCGCGCACCATGCCGCTCTGGCAGTCGATCGCCTGCAGGGTCGGCGACCCATCCCGCCGGCCAAGTCGGAGATCGTAGGCGTGGCGGGTGAATCGGTGAAAATGGAGTTTTGCCCGCTCGAACATACGGGGCATGCGGGCCTGTTCATACCGGTTCTTGACAAGATTGATCAGGAACCGGCCGGCCCGGGATTGCAGGTCCTCTTCGCGGCCCTCCCGCAACTGGTCCCGGGCGTCTTCGCGCACCGCGATCAGATCCCGCATCGATTCGCCGTCTCTGGCCTCCCGGATCAGGGCGTCGATTTGGCCGATTTCAGCGGAAAGAGTCTCGATCTCGTCTTGCGAATCGGAGCTTTCCTCCTTAAGCGTTTCCAGCTGTCCGGCCGGCAGGTCTGCCAGTGTCGATTCTCCGCGGGAGGCAAGTTCCCGGAGATCCAGATCGATCTGGCTCTGGCGTTCGATGATTTCCTGGCGAATCGCCATGTAGCGTTCCCGACGGCTCAGGAGTTCGGAGAGCGCTTGCAGGTTTCCCTCATCGATGGACAACTCGAGAAAAATCCTGCGGAAGGATTCTGCGATCTCGCTTTGTTCCGTCTCGGCTCGTTCAATCTGCTCCCGGGCTGACCTTTCCTCGGACAAGGCCTGTCCGATTCGGGTGCTGCGCTCGGTCAGCGCATCGATTCTCGCCTTGGCCTCGGCGGCGCATCGCGGTTTCGTCTCGCCGTGTTCGACCAGAAAGGCGGCGAGTGATTCAAGCCGCTTTGCGTGGGTCTGGAGCAATTGGTCCATCCGGCCGGCCATGGACTTGTGCTGGATATAAGCATCATGGAGCCGGTCGAGGGCCCGGGCGCTGGTGACAAGCTCGACATCCGGAATTTCTTCGAGACCCAGCTGTCCAGCGAGATCCCGGCGTTCCTCCTCGAGCCTGCTCTCCTTCTCTGCGACCGCTTCGGACTCGATCTGAAGGCGTTGTCGTTCTGCAGCATGCATCCGGGAGAGTTCGATGGCGGCACTCGACTTCGAGAATCGCTTTTCAAGCCGGGCAAGTTGGGACTTGACCGACGCAATATCCCACTGACCAGGGCTTTCGAGGCCCGTCAGCCCGTACGCAGTCCGGGCTTCTTCCCGGGATTCCGATGTAGCCATCCCGTACGTCCCCGTCCGCATGGACAGGGCAGCCGGAACAAGAAGGCCAATCCCGGCTCCGGCAAGCAGCAGAAAGAGGGGATGGACGGTCGCCGACAGGAGTGTACCGAGAACGACTGCCAGGATTCCGCTGAACAGCCATTGAAGCCTCTTGCTCCCGCGCGGTGCCGACGACTCTGGCGCACGCAGCCACATGCGCAACGCCGAGAGTGCCGCCTCGAGCTGATCGGTCTTCTGCTCGAGGTCGTCATGAACGGCCTCTTTCTCAAGCAACCGCAGTTTCGAGCGAATCAATTCACTCTCGTTTCGAATTCTTACACACTTTTCTAGAAATTCAAATAAATGAGACTGATTCTTCAGATTCAGGTTGCAGTCTGGATCAGCGATTCCTCCGCCAGCATCCCGGGCGGTGGCGAGTGCGGCCTCATTGGCCGAGAGGTCGGCTTTTGACGTTTCGACCGATGCCTCCAGCCGGACAAGTTCATCGGCCATCGACTTTTGCTCGAGCAGGGTCGGCGAATCCAGTGGAGACGACAATCCCGTCTCTTTCCGGGCCTCGCTCGCCGATGCCAGGACTGCTTGAAGTTTCCGAATCCGTTGCGAATAGTTTCGGGACTTTTCCTGAAGCGCTCGGACCTGGCTTTCCTCGTCCCCGGTCAGTTTCGCCATTTCCGGCGGATAGGCGTCCAGCTCGGCCTGAAGACAGTCGAGTTCGGCTTTCCGTCCGATCATGCCCAATGCTCGCTCGATGCTGGGCTTGCGGCGGGCCTTGATCCGGGCCGCATCCAGCCTGTCCTGGAGGGATTGCCGTTGATCGGCCCGCGATTGAAGGCTCGATTGCTTCCTCTCTTCAATGTCGATGTTCCGGCATGCTTCGCTGAACGTCCTGCCGAGAACCCTCTTGCGATGCGCGCTAAGTTGTGTGAATGTTCCGGATATGGCGTCGAGATCGAAGCCCCCCGACATCTGCCGGCTGATTTGGGCTGCGAGGTCGGTTGTGCCGTCCCGGGACGGATCGATCAGATCCCTCAGCTGGAGAAAGAAACATCTTGACTGGTGCGCGGGAGGAAAAGAGGGAGGGGCCGAGCCGTTTCCGCTCGTTTCGGACCAGGACAGGCTCGTGCCTTCGCGTTCAGCCTGCCATTCGTTTCCCTCGATCTTTACCTTGGCGCTCACGGAAACGGGGGATTCAGGCTCCGGGCTGTTCCAGTACAGTCCGGCCAGGGCCTTGCAAAGGCTGGATTTTCCGATGCCGTTCGGGCCGTGCACGATGTGGAGACCGGGCCCGTTCAACTCGATATGAAAGGGAGAGTCGATCCCGGGCAGTCGGTTTATGTTGAGCCGCTTGAGAATCACGCTTCGTCTCGAGGATTCTGTTCGAGCATGGCATCGAGAGCGGTTTTGCCGGATCGTACAAGCAGTTCCCTCAAGGAGGCGTCGGAGAGGGCCGGCATTGCGCTGCGATGATCGTCGACAGGTGCCCAGACACTCTCTTCGACCGCTTCTTTCAGTTCGTCCCTGGCGCGCTCAACGAGTTCTCCGGCTTCCGGTCCGTCGTCCATGAGAACCAGGATCTGCCTGGCCAGAAGAGCGGCCGGGTCATCACCCGACGCGATCGTCCGGATATCAATCGGGGCATCCGCCAGATTCACGATCTTGTTGAAGAATATCCAGGTCGATCCCGCCATCCGCTGGACTCGCCTGTATTCTCCGTCTTCAACCCATTTGCGGATGGTGCGATAGCCGTCGCAACGCCCGGTCAGGGTTGCGCGCAGTCCCAGAACTCTGGGAGGCGGTCCGTCCTTGGCAAGCTTCAGCGCAAGACGGGCCGCCTGATCGAGAAGCCGGTCCGAAAGATCGTCAGGATCCCGCAGGCCTTCAGTCGAAATCCGGATGTTCTCCCAGCGAAGCGGGGCAATCGGAACCTGCTTCACCGTCTCGATGCCTTCTGCCGAGATTTCGAGAAGCCAGGGACCGTGTGGACCGGTTTCGGTGGGATCCAGTCCCACCAGCGATCCGAGATAGCCGACAGGGCGATCGGATGAATGCCCGGTCATTGCCCGAAGAGACGGCTTGTGAATGTGTCCGAGAAGCCAGGCATCGAAGTTCTGATCGAGTAGCTCGGCGCGTCGGACCGGAGCGTAAGGTCCCCCTGATGCGTCCAGATCGGCGTGCAGCAGCCCGATGCGGCAAACGGAGGCTGAGGCCGGTTCAAGCTGCAGTTTCGCGACGGGGCTTTCCCGGACATGCCTTTCGGGAAACGACCAGCCCACGATCTCGGCGACAGGGATCTCCTCCTTGGATATCACCGTGGTTTCCCATTGACCGTCGGCGCCGAGAAGGCAAAAACCGTCTATCAGTGCGGTGAGGCGCGGCAGGGCATCGACATCGTGGTTGCCGGCCACGGCAATCACCCGGATGCTGTTGTCGATCAACCGGCGTATTCCTTTTTCGAGCGGCACCATGGCCTCGAACCGGGCATTGGCGCTTTCAACCACATCGCCGGCGAGCAGCACCGTATCCACCCCCTTGTCAATCGCAAGAGTCACGGCGATGTCGAACGCGACCGCAGGCGACAGGTCGTGTCTGGAGATTCTGGACGAATCGATCTCGTCCGGCAACCCCGAAGGCAGGGTGCCAAGATGCATATCACCGATTGCCAGGATGGAGATTGCAGGATTCATCAAAGGCCTTTCGATAGTGTCCGGTGTCCACGGCAGTCTGCTCCGAGCGGATCTCGTCGCGTCAGGCCGCCATCACGGTCCGCAGGCGGCAAGGAGGCGCGTCGGGGCAGGGACAGTTCGCAGCCTGCCTGTCTTGTTTGGGATGGTATAATAAATTTGATTCGGGTACTTGAAAATTCTCCCGGACGTCAACTGTACGGGCCAGCCCGATGCCGGTTCTGCGTATGCGCCCGATCCCCGTTGCGCCATGATGCAAACCCGACGCGAGGCAAGTCCGCCGCCCCGGCCCAGACCGTGAACGCGACATGAATCTTGATCCCCTGTGGCTGGGTGGCCCGGTTGTTTCGGCGCATGCGCTCGTTGCGATCCTGGCCCTGTTGATCGGGAGTGTCCAGCTGGCATTCCCCAAGGGCACAGCTCTTCACCGGGGCATCGGGGCGATATGGGTCGCATTGATGGCTGGTGTGGCGATTTCCGGTTTCTGGATTCACGAAATCAGGCTCTTCGGTCCGTTTAGCCCGATTCACCTCCTGTCGGTGTTGACGCTTTCGATCCTGATCTTCTCCATGGTATGTGTCCGCATCGGGCGCATCGACGGCCATCGCCGCTCGATGATCCTGCTGTACCTGATGGGGCTTGTCCTTACCGGGGCGTTTACGCTGCTGCCGGGCCGCATCATGCATGCGGTGTTCTTCGGCGGATAGGGCTCGCGCAAACGGGCTGGAAGCTATTTTCCGATGATTTCGAGTATCTGCCCGAACAGGTTGTCCAGCGACAACTCCCGGGTCTGGCCGCTTGAGCGGTGATAGTACTCCGCGGTGCTTTTCCCGATTCCCCTCTCGCTGAGAACGATGCGGTGAGGAATGCCGATCAGTTCCATGTCCGCAAACCGGACGCCCGGGCGCTCGTCCCGGTCATCAAGGAGCACTTCTGCCCCCGAGTCCCTCAGTGAGCGGTAAAGGGATTCGGCATGCTGCCTGACCGAATCCGACTTGTCCAGCCCGATCGGCACGATGGCGACCGACCAGGGAGCGATCGATTCGGGCCAGATG
>VYGS01000003.1 GCA_009841725.1 Gammaproteobacteria bacterium | reverse complement strand
TGTCTGGAGTGCGCCGATCTGGTACCTCGGGCGCCGCGGATATCAAGTGGTAAGAACCCGAAGCGATCACCCGGCAATCCGCTGATACGCGGATTCTGGAGTTCTGAAGCGGTGTTGTCCGATATCACTGTCAACGGCGAGAGCATCCCGAAAGAATCAATCCTCGAGGAGATGCAATACCACCCGGCAGAAGAGTTGCCGTGGAAGGTTGCCGCCGATGCACTGGTCATCCGTTGCCTGTTGCTTCAGGAAGCGAAGCGCCTCAACATACAGGCCGAACCCAGGAAGATCGGCCCCAAGCGGTACGAAATCGACGAAGAGGCGAAGATTCGAACCTTGCTGGAATCCCAGGTGTCCGTAAACCCCCCGGATAACGAGGCGTGCAGGCACTACTATGAAGAACATCGTGAACGATTCCATTCCCCCGACCTTTACGAACCCCGGCACATTCTCTATGCGGCCGACCCGGATGACGCCATTGCGATCGAGGCCGCTCTCGAGCGAGCCCGGATCGCCATCGATATTCTGAAAAGCCAACCGGATCGCTTTGACGAGATTGCCCGGCGCGAGTCGAACTGCACGTCGCGCAGCACCGGCGGCCATCTGGGCCAGGTCGGCATCGGACAGACCGTGCCGGAATTTGAAGAGGTGATTCGCGATCTGCAACAGGGCGAGATGCATCCGGAGCCCGTGCGAACCTGTTATGGAGTGCATGTCGTGCGGATGGAGCGTTGCGAAAAAGGACGCCTGCTACCGTTTGAGAACGTCCGGGTGCAGGTCCGGGAATATCTTGCAGAGCGCGAATGGGCGCATGCGGTCCGATCCTATATCCGCAGTCTCACCGAGCGGGCGATGATTGTCGGATGGCAGACGGACAAATCGTAAATCCCGAATGCCCGGAAACGCGATGGACCGCCGGACACGTCCTGTCCTTGCGATGTTTCCGAGCCCCGGCAATCGGCAGGAGATGTGGATTGCCGCCTACCGCCAACATATAATCAACCGCATGTGATATGGAAATGTCCCGCTCCCGTCTCTTTCATGCTTTCAGTATTTCTTCGACGATTGGTGCTGGCGGTCATCCTGACTGCCGCCTTCACGATGGCTCCGGGCATTGCGAAAGGGCAGGGGGGAATAGATAACGACATCGCACGCCCGCAGGTTTGCCAGGCGGAGACCGTCAACCTGCCTCCGGCCCTTCTTCGGCATCTTGAACGTCTGGAACCGGCCCGGGGTTCTGCCGGTCCGGCCACCGAAGAGATGGCAATCTTGATCGAAGCCGATACCATTCGCTCCGACGAGCCGGGAATCTTTTTCATGAACGGCAACGTGCATGTCATCCAGGGAAGACGGGGCATCTTTGCCGACAGGGCGGAGTTCAGCGAATTCAGCCGCGTGGCCCGGTTTTTCGGAAATGTGGTGCTCTACACCGAGTACGGGGACGAAATGAAGACGGACACGATGGAGATCGAGATCGACACCTTCCTCGGAACGATGACCGACGAGATCTCGATTCGATTTGTCCAACGACCACCACCTGTATCCGGATCCGGCCATTTCGCGCCGGAATTCGATCACTCGGCCCTCTCCGGAACCGGCGATGGCGTGTTTTCAGATGCCCGGGACAATGACGCGGCCGGGGATCTCCGGGTGTCCTCGAAGGCGACTGCCGAGATCGTCGAGATCAACGGGCGAAACTATCAAGTCATGCGAAACGCGACGCTGACTGCCTGCACCGGAGAGAACCGGGACGTCGTGCTCTCTGCACGGCAACTCGAACTCGACCACGAACGCGGTGTGGGCACTGCGGATCATCTTGTCGTGCGGTTCAAGAACGTGCCGATATTCTATGTGCCGAAGGCAACCTTTCCGATTACCGGAGCGAGAATGACGGGCTTTCTGTTTCCCCGATTCGGGCACCAGAAGAATTCTGGCCTGATCCTGTCCTTGCCCTACTATCTTAATCTTGATCCTCAATACGACGCCACGATCACCCCCAGCATCTTCGAAAAGCGCGGCCTGCAGGTTTTCGGAGAGTTGCGGTATTTGACTCCCCGATCGCAAGGATCGATAAAGGGCGAGATTCTCCCTGACGACAGGGTTTTCAGGGACGATCGGTATGCATTGAGCTATCGGCATCGGCAAGCACTGCTTGACGGCATGAAACTCGATGTCGACATACAGAAAGTATCCGATACGCACTATCTGTCCGACTTTTCAGGAAATATCGATTCGAGGGCCTCGATTTTTGTACCCCAGCGCGTAAGCCTGGACATCAACAGCAGACATGTCCTCCTGAACGCGACCGCGTCGGCTTATGAAAGGGCGAGTGATCATGTCGGTGTTGACGATCAGCCGTATGATCGATTGCCAAAGCTTAATCTTGAAGTCCGAAGGCTGGGACTTTCACCTTTCGAGTTCGGAGCCAGGGCCGAACTGGTCCGTTATCGGCATGACGTCAAGACCCGCATCAGCGGGACGCGCCTCAGGCTGATTCCATCCCTGTCCATGCCTTTGGAACGAGCATATGGTTATGTCTACCCCAAGGTGACCGTCCATTCGATCCGCTACAATCTGAGCAACACTCCGGACGGGGAACGGACGCCGTCTGAAACCATCCCGATCTGGAGCATCGACTCGGGACTGTTTTTTGAAAGGACCGTCAGACTGGATGGGCGGCGCTTTCTCCAGACTCTCGAACCGAGGCTGTTTTACCTGGATATTCCGGTTCGGTACGGCCAGGCGGGATTTCCGGATTTCAACACGGGAGACGGTAACGCAAACAGTTTTTCCCACTTCTTCAGGGAAAACCGGTTTTTCGGCGGCGACCGGGTAGGGGATACCCGGCAGGTCACGGTGGGAGTGAGCAGTCGGCTGATTGACGGCGAATCCGGGCAGGAAAGGCTGAAAGCCAGTGCCGGGCAGGTCTTCTATCTGGAAGACAGCGTCATTGGCGTGGACCCCGTCGTGAATCCCGATACACCGGAGCAGAAGGCCGACACGTCCGACTTCCTGCTGGGTCTGAGCGGCTCATTGACGAGACATTGGACCCTGGATGGGTTTGCAAGATGGTCTCGTGAACAGGACGAGTTTTCCTACCTGTCCCTCTTGTCCAGACTTGAGCATGGCGAAAAGATCAAGAGCGAGGTTGGCTATATCCGCGATGGCGATCAGCGTGAATATCTGAACGTCAATCACGATTCTGCAATCGGGCCACGGTGGCGCTTTCGGAGCCGGTTCAACTATTCGGTCGAGGAAGATCAGTTCCAGTTCGGGGAGATCGGAGGCGTTTATCTGAACTGCTGTTGGGCGCTCGGTATCAATCTACAGCGATATCAAAGCGATGGTGAGAGGCACAACCGGTTCATGATGACTTTTCAGTTGAAGGGGCTCGGCGGGATTTATACTCGGCAATAAATCGCATACAATCGCCGCCATGCTGAAAATCAAGATCATATTTGCTCTGGCCTGTTGGTGGATTGTCAATAGCGCCTGCAGTTCCGATCTCGACAAGGTGATCGCCATTGTGAACGATGGCGTGATCACGCTGTCCGAGTATCAGTCCCATTTGAACCGGGAGCAGTTGCAGGGACTGGAGTCGGGCGAGATCCAGGCGGCAGCGCTGGATACCGATATTCTGAGATCGATGATTGACGAGCGTCTGCAGGTCCAGGAGGCCATCCGCAGCGGAGTTCCGGTCAGCGAAAGTGAGGTGGATGTTTCCGTCCAGACGGTCGCCCAGCAAAACGGGGTAGGTGCGGATGAATTGCTGGAAAGACTGGCTTCCAGCGGAATTTCGGAAGAGGAATTCAGACGGACGATGGCCGAGCAGATTCTGATCCAGAAGATTGTAAATGCCCGGGTTTCGCAAAACGTCCGGGTCACCGACCAGGAAGTGGAGCACTTCATCAAATCCTATCCCGATCTCTTCAGCACGGATGTGTCCTATGAGCTGTCACAGCTGCGCATCCCGATTACGGGACTGGAAGCGGAACAGGTCGGTGCGCGGCAGGGGTATCTTGATGCGGTCAGGACAAGGTTGCTGTCGGGAACAGACCTCGAGGATGCGCTGGCCGATTCCCCTTATGACAATATCGAATTCGAGTACCTGGGCTGGAGGCCCAAATCCCTGATTCCGGACCTGATTGTCGCTGAAATCGAAAAAACCGTGACAGAAAACGCCACCGAAATCGTGATGGGCTCAAATGCACTGCATCTGTTTGTCATCCACGGAAGGGAAGGCAACGAGATGTTTGTTACGCAATATCGCTTGAGGCAGATCTCGATCAGCCCGAGGAGAAAAAGGATTTCCGATGAGGCGGCATTGGAACTGGCGCAGGAAATAGTCGAAAAAATCAATAACGGTGAAGACTTCTCGGCTCTGGCACGATTGTATTCTGACGACGAGGACTCGGCCGTTGAAGGCGGAGAGTCGGAATGGCTCAATCCGGGAGAAATCGACTCCCCGATCCTGCAGGCTGTCAGCGATCTCGGGATCAATCAATTGAGCGATCCGATCAAGACGCTGTATGGGTATTATCTGATTGAAGTCATTGAAACGAGAACGCGGGACATCATGCGGGACATTGTTCGCCGCCGCGCACATGATATGATATTCGACAGAAAGGCCGGCACGCTGTTCGATTCCTGGCTTGGCCAGATCAGAAGCAGCGCCTACATTGAAATTTTAACCGAATGAAATCATGCAACTGCAACAGGCAATTTCGCGTATTCTAGGCGGCATCGAGGCGGTTCTTCCAAAAGGAGTGGCCAAGGATCTGAAAGCGAATATCGAGGCGGTCATCCGAAGCAATCTGGAAGGTCTTGATTTCGTCACCGCCGAGCAACTCGCTGTTCAGAAACGGGTTGTGGACAGGGCGGTCAGGCGCATCCGGGAATTGGAAAAGCGGGTCAAGGAGCTCGAAGCGGTCGACGAGGAGAAGAAGCCAAAGAAATCTTCCCGCTCCACTGCTGGCAGATCGAAAAAGACGCCCTGATCGGGCGAGAGGGTGCCACAGCGCCCTCTCTCAATAAATACCGGCTTCAAGACCGGCGGACATGATCGTCCCCAATTCCGCGCATTGGTCCAGGAACTCGTCCTGAAATTCTCCTTTCAGAACAAGAGGGGGCTGGATCAGTTTCCATCTGAGCCCCAGCAGAATCCGTTCAACACTGTTTTTCGCTCCCTGGCCGTCCAAGCCCCCCTTCACATACAGCGCAATCGGCTTGCCCTCGGTTTTCTCCAGACAGGGATAATAGATTCGTTCAAAAAAGTCCTTGATCGCTCCGCTCATGTATCCGAAATTTTCGGTTGTGCCGAGAACGATGCCGTCTGACCACAGCACATCCTCGTGATCCGCATCCCACGGTTCCTTGCATCGAGTGTCAACATTCTCGAGATTCTCATGCCGACAGCCTCTGAGCACGGCTTCTTGCAATCGCCGGGTATTCAGGGAAGGGCAGTTTGAGACGATCAGGACATTCGGCATTTTTGCGTGTCGGATTGTTCGGCTGATGGCTGTTTAGCATTAGTGTAGGGGATTTTGAACCAAACCGGAAACCGGCCCTGGACAGGCAGGCTAGGGAAGCCGGCCGAATCCTGGCTGGACATATGCCAAGGGAGATCGACCGCAAAGGCCTCAAAACAATACCCCCGAGTCAATCAGCGGGCCTGGAAATCCTGTTTTTGCATAAATTAATACTTATGGATAATAGATTGAATATGTTAAATATCAATAAATTATAATATTTATTCGATATGTTGGTTTATATATAACAATCCTTTTATATGCATTCGTGCCATCATCTTGCCGTTGGTTGACACGGATGGGTGTTCACGAGAAAATGCGCTCATCAAGATAAAAGGAAATTTCTTCCAGCCTCGTTGAATTGAAACCTAAATCAGGCAGAAAGTGGGTCGTCCTGGCAGCCCTGATTGGTAATGCCCTGATCGCTACGACCAAGATGGTCGCCTCGGCGATTACCGGAAGCGCAGCCATGCTCAGCGAGGCGGTTCATTCCATCGTAGACACCAGCAATCAGTTTCTCATGCTATGGGGGATGCGTCGGGCTTCACGCCCGGCTGATGACAAGCATCCCTTCGGCTATGGCATGGAGTTGTACTTCTGGACCTTCGTGGTTGCAATATTGATTTTTGCAATCGGGGCGGGCGTATCGCTGTACGCGGGCGTGAGCAAGATAAAGAATCCGCATCAACTCACTGATGTACATATAAATTATTTCGTCCTGTCATTCGCAATGATCTTCGAGGGGTTCGCCTGGAGCGTGGCTTTTCGTGAATTTCGAAGGCGAAAGGGCAATACAGGCTATTTCAAGGCTTTCAGGTCAAGCAAGGATCCGGCTGTCTTCACGGTCCTGTTCGAGGACAGCGCCGCAATGCTGGGCCTGATCGTGGCATTTGTCGGCCTGGCGCTTGCAGAGTGGTCCGGAAATCCCATTTATGATGCCGCGGCATCGGTGATGATTGCAGTGATCCTGGGCTGTACGGCTGCGCTTCTGGCTTATGAAACGAAAGGGCTCCTGATCGGCGAGTCGGCCAGCAAGGAAGTGATATCGGGCATTCGTCGGCTCCTGTCAAAGGAATCCAATGTCCTGACCATCAACGAAATTCTGACAATGCACATGGGGCCGGAGGATGTCCTGCTCAACATCAGTCTGGATTTCCACGACAATATTTCGGCCGGAACGGTCGAGCGCACCATCTCGAAACTGGAGAAGGAAATCAAGGCGTCCTATCCGGAAATTGTAAGAATCTTCATCGAGGCCCAGAACTGGCGCGCCCATGAGGAAAGCGCAAACGGCATCGAAGCCACGTAACCGCGCTGCAGTTGGCCAATATAACTTCGTATAATGTATATTATGTTAAGTTATGCCTCTGCCTGGGCAAGCTCCGGACAGGCGGGTATCGCCCCGCTTCCGGTCACGCATCAAGAACAGGCCGGACTGACGCCCTAGCGCCGAAGAAGAGACAGGACCGGCCTGCCATCATGAACCGGTGGGCACCAGTAGAATCCGCCGCTGACCGGAATTGAAAAACGGAACAAACCGTCGACAATGCCGTCCTCGCTGCCGGTCATCCGTCTCATCTGCACATCAAAAGCCCGAAAACTGCACCCGTAGGCGACAAAGAACAATCCGCAGCCCCGCTCGTCAGACCAGGGCATGGAGCGCCTCAGCACGAACGCGTCCGGATCAAAATCCTCCTGAGCAGTCCGTTTTACGTGTGCTGAATCGGGAGCGTCGAATTCCTCGTTGGTGTCCCGGTAGCGTCCGATGGATTCGTCCTGTTCGGTCCGGTTCATCGAGTTGAACGCGTCAAAGTCGTGCCGCCAGCGCTGGATTGCCACGAATGAACTGCCGTCGACATGGCCGCCCTGCCCTCTGACAAGCGCCGCGTCAGCGGCTTCCTCGCCAGTTGGATTTTCCGTTCCGACTTCGTACCCCGTCAGGTCACGGCGTCCCGCGTGGATGGATGCGCCGGG
>VYGS01000087.1 GCA_009841725.1 Gammaproteobacteria bacterium | reverse complement strand
AGCCCAGCTTGCCCCAGAACTGACCCATCGACATGTGCGCCGAGATACCGATACGGTCGGTTTCGGCACCCATCGATGCTGCTGAAACCATACATCTGGAATTGAGATCACCGGTAGTAATTTGGGTGACATCGGTATTTTCATCATCAGCGTTGTGTGCGTTGATTTTCGCTGCTTTGACAGAGATATGAGAGTCAGGCACACAATAGCTATTGCCGTCTTCTCCTACCCTTTTCAGTCCCTTGACTATCATTTCGTCAGCGGTATTGCCCGTATCCTCGGCTTCTTCAACCAACTTCAGGCCCAAGACGTCTACCGAATCAGCGGCAATCGTGACCTGTTGCCCATACGTCGCGGCGGTCATTTCGTCGGACTGATCTTCGGTGTCGTAGGCGGCGGCCAGGGTGAAGCTGTCGGTCACGGCGACCCGCAGACCAATGCCTCCGCCGTCGCCACGCAGGCCTTCGGCAGAATCAGCACCCTCGGCCTTGCCGTTCAGCCGCAGATCGGCCTGCAGGGACAGGGGGCCGACCGAGTTCGAGTACTTGATCGTGTTGGAGGAGCGATACGGCGTGCTGCCGCTGATGCCCGCCACCCAGTAGGTCGGATCCATGTCCGTGCCCACGGTGTTGTAGAACGAGCTCCACTGGTTGCCGACGTCGACCCGGCCGAAGCCGCCGGAGATGCCCACGGTGGCGATACGGGTATCGTCAATGCCGCCGCCTTCCTTGTCGGTGGTGGTCGAGAATTCGTACCGGCCGTGAGCCGTCAGGCCGTTGCCCAGATCGGAACTCGCCTTGACGCCGAAACGCGAGGCGATGCCGCTGACATCGGTCGTCGAGTCGGCGCTGCCGCCCGGATCGCTGAACTGGATCGCGTTGTTGATCCGTCCGTAGACGGTCACGTCCGCTTGCGCTCCGACCGGGATCATTACTGCGGCGGAAACCGCAACAGCTACGGGAGTGCGCTACAATGGATTCGGTCCTGTCCCGAGTGTTTCGGGCTCAGTAAATCCGGGACTGAGAGGGATCAGTAACTTTGTGCTTGCAATGATATTGCATAGGAGTCGTAGCGGGCGCACAATGTCGGAACAGGGAAGCCCTGAATGTTCCATAGATTCTGTACCACTCCCCCGTCGGTTCCGTATATCGGCGATAGTTGCAATTCCGGCTACCCCTCGACCGGGTTCCCGGTCGAATCTACAATCCCGGCTTCGCTCAGGATTTCGATCACCCGACTCAAGTGTCGTTCATAATTTCGCCAGCGCTCTTTCGATCCCGTGTAGATTTCTTGGCGTGCCTGCCACACGCTTGCCGTGCGCACCGACGTGTTGGAGGAACCGGGGTCCAGACAACTGTCCTGCCACTCAAGCCCCGCCGCAGAGACGAGCTTGTGGGCCCCGCTCTGGAAATTCGCAACCAGATCTTCGTAACCAATATGAAACAGGTCGGGGAAGATTTCGCCCCAATGCTTCATGATCCGGTGATAGCGGACGTAGAATCCGGCCAGCACTTCCAGATCGTAGACCATACTGATATCCGATTCGTAAAGCTGGAAATAGTTCGAGACGATCACGTCCAGCGGATGGCGCCGGCAATGAATGATCGGTGCATCCGGAAACAGTGCGCGGATCAACCACACGTGCACGAAATTGAACGGCATCTTGTCGGTGATGCAGGGCCGCCGGGTGTCGTGCAGCCGCCCGACCCAGGTGAAATATTGGGCGGCCTCCCGTTCAAGCTCCTCCCGGCTGATCCCCCAGAAATCGTCCGGGTAGACACGAGGAGATTCGCTGCCCCGCTCAAGGCGGCCAACCGCTTTTTCGATACAGGGCAACTCTCCGCAGCCGTGGACGTCACCGTGACGGGCAAGGATTTGCTCCACCAAGGTCGTGCCGCTTCTCGGCATGCCCAGAATAAAAATCGGCCGGACATCTCCTTCGACTGATGCGGTCTTGAACGGAGGGCTGTCGAACACCCGGACAATCCGCTCCATGTGGCCGAAGTACGCGTCGAGATCAATGCCCGATTCGGCAAACTTCAGCCGGTTGACGGCGTCATAGTACTCGAAGGCCCGGTCGTGGTCCTTCAACTCGTCGTGGATCTTGCCGAGCGCGAATCCGAGATAAATGCGGGATTGATCGTCCAAGCCGTCGCGCTCCCAGGCATCCCGAATCATCCTCGCATCGGGGTCATCCGGTGTGGCAAACTTCTTCATCATCGCCAGATGCTGGCAGGTTGTCGCATGGCCGGGATTGATCTCCAGAGATTTGCGGTAATGGCGCTCCGCATTGTCCCGGTCGCCCAGCGCCGAATGAATCAGTCCGGCGAGATCGTGAAATTCCGGGTTATCCGGATCCGACTTGAGCGCCCTGGAAAGACAGTCCCGGGCCTTCCCGACATTGCCGAGGTGGTAATGGGCCTGGGCGACCGATTTCCACAACCCGGCATCGCGGGGATATGCCCCAAGCAGCCGCTCTCCAAGCTCGATCACCCCGAAAAGATCCTTGGCGGCCTCCCTGAATTCCACGCCAAGACGCAAGACGTCTTCCTCGTCGGGCCATGCCTCAAGCAGGGAGCCGACGATCGCAGACGCTTCGCCATAAGCCTTGCGGGCGATGTGAAGACGGGCCTCGAGCGCCTGGATCGGCAAGGCCGACCGGGAGTCCTGGGAAGCGAATTCTCCGATCAGCGTCTCCGCGATGTCCAGATTGTCGCACTCGAGTTCCAGGTTGGCCAGGTTCAACTTGACGGTCGCATCAGAAGGATCGGTTTCGAGAGCCTTGTTGAAACACTCTCGGGCGGATTCGACTTCCTTCCTGCGTGCGAGAATGGATCCTGCCAGGTTCAGTGCCCGGGCATGATCGGGCCGAATCTCAAGCGCCCGTCTGGCCGCCTCCTCGGCCTTGTTCTCCTGTCCGGTCTCGTCCAGGGTGATGCCCAGATTCACCCAAGTCTCGATCTCGTCCGGGACGATCGCGAGCACCCTCCTGAAAGCCGCGATCGCCTTGGCATGGTCCCCAGTTTTCAATAGGCAGATTCCGAGGCTGTACCAAACCTCGGGGCTGTCGGGGATTTTCCGGGACAACTGGAGCAGCAGGCGCTTGGCGGTGGGCAGATCGCCGCGGCCAAGGCAGTCGACGGCCTGCGCATACTGCTTGCGCATCCGGTCCGGAAGGGTTCTGGATGCCATGCGCTACGCTAAGGTGGTTTCGATGAATCGCTTGAGGGACGCAGCGCAATCCGGCAAGTGCGCGCATCGCTCTTCAAGTGCAAAGAGATCAGCGAGTTGCGCGGGCAGAGGGGCCTCGAAGCCCAGAGCGGAGCGGATCGCCTCGGGAAACTTGGCCGGATGGGCGGTCGCCAGCACCACAACAGGGGCGTCCGAAAACCCTTCCTGTCTCGCCGCCGAAACCCCGATGATCGAGTGCGGATCGATGATCTCTCCGGTGGCGTCGAAGGTGGTCTTGATGTCCTTTCGGGTGTCCTCATCGGTCAGCCGGTAAGCGCTGAAGTCCTGTCGCGCGCGCGCGAGCAGATCCCGTCCGACCTCGAAGCGGCCGTTTTCCTGGAATTCGTGCATGAAGCCGTTCAGGCGGTCGGAGTCGTGGTCCACCAGCTCGAACAGGTAGCGCTCGAAGTTGCTGGAAATTCCGATGTCCATGCTCGGCGACAGGGTAGTGCGCACGTCCCGCCTCTCCATGCTCCCGGTCTCGAAAAACCGGGTCAGGATGTCGTTTTCGTTCGAGCCGATGATCAGCTTCCGGATTGGCAGCCCCATTTTCTTGGCCACGTATCCGGCCAGCACGTTGCCGAAGTTTCCGGTGGGAACGGAAAAGCTGATTTCCCGCTCGGGCGCCCCCAGCGCGAGCGCGGCCCGGAAGTAGTACACCACCTGCGCCGCAATTCGCGCCCAGTTGATCGAGTTGACCGCCGAGAGCGAGTGGGCGGTCTTGAAGTCGAGATCGTTGAACAGGGACTTGACCAGATTCTGGCAATCGTCGAAGGTGCCTTCAACCGCGATGTTGTGGATGTTGTCATCAAGCACCGTGGTCATCTGGCGACGCTGCACGCCGGAGACCCGGTTATGCGGATGAAGCATGAACAGTTCGATGGCCGGAAGGCCCTTGAGTCCCGCGATGGCGGCCGAGCCGGTGTCGCCGGAGGTGGCGCCCAGGATGGTGCAGGTCTGGCTCCGCCTGACCAGAAAATGCTGGAACAGCCTACCCAGGATCTGAAGGGCATAGTCCTTGAACGCGAGAGTGGGGCCGTGGAAGAGCTCCATCAGAAACAGCCGGTCGTCGAGTTGCTTGACCGGAGCCACGGCATCGTGCCGAAAGCGGGCGCAGGCCTCGTCGATGAGCGGGCGCAGGGCCTCGCCGGGCAGGCAATCGCCGGTAAACTTCTCGATGATGCACAGGGCAAGGTCGGGATAGGAATGGCCTTGCAGGTCGTGCATCTCGTCGTGACTCAGAACCGGCCAGGAGGACGGCAGATACAGTCCGCCGTCGTCAGCCAGTCCGCGCAACGTTGCCCGTTCGAAGTCGAGAAGCGGGGCCTGTCCCCGTGTGCTGATATAGTCCAAGTAAGGAGTGCCTGAAATGCCGTAGGGCGATTGTATCAGGGGATGGCGGACGATACGGTGCCGGGTGCCGGGTTACCCGACTTCGTGCTCGGCAAAGACCTCGGGCAGTTTCTGGAACGCGATCTTGCCAAGCGGCGTTCTTGGTAATTCCTCGACCACCGCAAACCGGCTGATCCGGTTGTGGGAGGATGCGGAGGCATTGTAGCGTCGAATGGCCTCGCGAATGGTCTGCTCTGGATCTTCTGCATCCGTCGAGATGACGCAAACCGGTCGCATCTCGAGCTCGAATACCCCGGCTTCCTTGATGACGGAATCGCGCTCAAGCCGGGTTTCGAGTTCCTCGGGATAGATGTTCTTGCCCGCCTCAGTCACGATCAGCCGCTTGATGCGCCCGGTGAGCGTGATGTTTCCGACATCGTCGATGAACCCGATGTCTCCGGTCCGGAACCATTCGCCGTCGAAAGCTCCGGCATTCTGGCCCTCGTCCTCGTACCCGAGCATGATGTTCGGTCCCCTGAGAAGAATTTCTCCCGATCCTTCCCGGTCCGGATTGAGAACCCGGGCCTCGACATCCTGGATCGGTTTTCCGACACTGTCCACCGCCGGATCGTATTCGTCCTGCAGGGCCGCAATCGGTGAGGTTTCGGTCAACCCGTATCCTTGCCTGATGGGAATGCCCAGTTGATGAAAGTATCGCGAGACTGCGCCGTCCAGATGGGAACCGCCGCTGACCCAGCAATTGATCCGGCCGCCAAGCTTCTTGCGAATCGGCGCGTTGATGACCGTCCTGAGCGCCAGCGGCGTATTGCGGATCAGCCAGATGTAGCCCCGAAGCGGAGCGCTGCCTGCCCTGAACTTGCTCTCCAGTCCGTGCATGATGTTGCGAAACAGCCTCGGAACTGCGATCAGGACCGAGATGTTTTCTTCGCTCAGGGTCTCTATGATTTCCTGGGCCGCGATCACCCGGGGCGTGACGCAACACGACCCGCAATACAGCGGCAGGACCATGGTCGCCGTCAATCCCATCGAGTGCGAGAGCGGCAAAAGAGAGATGAACCAGTCCCTCTCGTCGAATGTCCGGATGTGGAGGGCCGCGAGAATGTTGGTCATGATGTTGTTGTGGGAAAGGCGCACGATCTTTGGCGTACCCGTGCTGCCGGACGTGTAGAGCCTGATCGCGGTTTGATCCGCGCTAGCCGGGGATGGTTGCCCCGACTCCCGGCCAATAGCCTCATCATCCGCATCCAGGGTGATTTCCAAGCGATTGTCGAACTTGATCTCTGCATCGTGAACGAGCAGGATCTTTGGCTTGACGGCATCAAGCTGGGCAGCGATTTCCTCGACGGTGTAGTTTTTGTGGATTGGCGCGATGATGCCACCGAGTTTCCATGCGGCCAGTGCGGCCACGCAGAACTCGGGACCGTTCGGTGCGGTGACCCCGACGGTATCTCCGGCTTCGATTCCCTTCGCTCTCAGTGTGGATGCGGTTGTCAGGATTGCCCGATGGAGTTCACGGTAGGTGACGGTCCGCCTCGGTGTTTCCCGGAGGATCCAGACCGGATTGCCATCGAACTTCCTGAGCGAGGGCTCGATAAATTCCCAGAGATTATCCATGATGGCAATTGTTTTGAATTGGGGTTTTCTTGGATTGTATAACGATTCAGTTCAGACCGGCAGATAACTTGAAGAGGATGCCAAGGATGGCTTCTGCCGGAATGGATGGGTGGGTATGGGTGGTCGAGGTATCCGATCCCCAGGCCTATGAGCCGGATACCGCAATGGGGTCATCGTGATGGCATGACGATCGGACTGCCCAAGCTGGAGAAATGGAATCTGGATGATATTCGAAGATACACGCTTGAACCGCGGACCATGACCAGTGACTGAAATACTATCGGGACACGGTGGATGTCTTCGAAGGAAACACAACTATTGCCGGGATGCGGAATGGTCGTGGTGCGGGATGTACAGAACGTTCGGAGTTCCCCTGTTGCGACGTTGTGTACCCGTTACGACGCCACGTAGCCTGTTCGAGAGGCCAAAAAAAGCCGGGGACGAGCCCCGGCTTTTGAATAGAGACGGAAGGCCGATCAGAAGTCGTACCGGATACCCACATAGTGGTCGGTCGCTTTGTCGCTGCCGTCATCCGCGTCGGAAGACTTGCCTTCGTACCACAGACGCAGGCCGCCGCCCATGTTGTGATACAGGCCCAGCGTCAGCGCATCCGGCTCTGCAGTGCTGCCGTCGGTCTCGCTCTTGCCGTAGCCGACCATCGCCGATGTGCTGTCGGACAGGCTGGTGCCCAACCACAGTTGCGTGTAGTCGGTGTCCTTCGACATGCCGCCCTGGGTCACTTCCTTGGAGGTCCAGCCCAGCTTGCCCCAGAACTGACCCATCGACATGTGCGCCGAGATACCGATACGGTCGGTTTCGGCACCCTTCGTGGTCGATGCTGCTGAAACTGTACAAACATCAGATCCAAGATCTGGAGCTGTCCCGTCCATTGCAGCAATCTTGCCTCGCTTTTTTTCTTGGTCTGCAGCAGTCACACAGTAATTGTCGCCCGTGGTACCAACTCTGGTAAGCCCTTCGATGTAGTCCTCATCATCATCTAAGGAGCCGTCGTCATTTCCGTCGACTACCAGCAAACCCAAAAGCTCCGCATTATCGTTATTGATTATGAACGATGTCCCGTATACCGCGGCGGTCGTCATCATTTCGTCGGACTGATCTTCGGTGTCGTAGGCGGCGGCCAGGGTGAAGCTGTCGGTCACGGCGACCCGCAGACCAATGCCTCCGCCGTCGCCACGCAGGCCTTCGGCAGAATCAGCACCCTCGGCCTTGCCGTTCAGCCGCAGATCGGCCTGCAGGGACAGGGGGCCGACCGAGTTCGAGTACTTGATCGTGTTGGAGGAGCGATACGGCGTGCTGCCGCTGATGCCGCCAACCCAGTAGCTCGGATCCATGTCCGTGCCC
>VYGS01000068.1 GCA_009841725.1 Gammaproteobacteria bacterium | reverse complement strand
CCGAAGATCAACAGCCGATTCACGTCGACACCGGGAGTCGGCAGCGTGGTGTTGTAGCCCCTTTCCGAGGCGAGCAGGACCCGCTCCCCGAGCTGCCGGCAGAACGTTCCCGACCAGGCTCCGGCGGCAATCACCACCCGGTCCACGGACACCTCGTCTCCCCCTTCCAGCACCAGAGCCCTGACCCGGCCTCCGCCTTGCTGGAGACGGTCGACCCGGCACCGCCGGATCCGGCCGCCGCAACGCACGAAGAAATCCGCCAGCCCCGACGACAGGGCGTAGGGATCGGACGTGTTCTGCCAGTCCCGGGTATAGCGCCCGCATGCCGCATTTTCGACGGCGGGTTCCATCTCCCGGATATCGTCGGCCCCCAGCTCCTCGACATGGACGCCGTGCCGCGCCTTGACTTCCCATTCAAGCCGCTCGGCCCTGAATCCCCTGAGACTCCGATACAGTGTCATCGCGCCCTCCCCGCGCATCAGCGACTCAAGCCCCGCCCGGGCGACAAGCCGACGGGTGTCGCCGGGCGCGGTATCCATCAGCGATGACAGGGCCGAAGCCAGCCGATCCACCTCGGCGCTGCGCGAAGCCCGGCAAAACCGGACAAACCAGGGCAGCAGCGCAGGCAGCATGGCCGGCCGTACGAACAGCGGACCGCAAGGGTCGAGAAGCCACCGAGGCGCCTTTCGGATCGTTCCCGGCGCGGCCATCGGCATCACGTCCGAATATGCGAACGCGCCCGCATTGCCGGACGAAGTCATGCTGCCCGGGGGGTGCGGATCGTACAGCGTCACGGCGTATCCCCGGTCCAGAAGCCGGATCCCGCAGGCGATGCCGATCACTCCCGCGCCGATGACCGCGCACTCGTCGCCGGAGTGAGTCACCGTGATACCCTCATTCGTTCTTTACCCATGTCTCGTCGGGATCGAGGAGAACCCGCACATGCGACCGGGACGTTCCCGCTGCAACCCGTGCCCAAGAAGTTCTCGCATCCGGATTGATTATAGGACAACGGTTACGATAGCATTCCGGCATCCGGCCTGAAAGCGTGCAGCACGGCGCCTGCCGCCGGGCCAAGTGTAGACAAGAAGAACATGCATCATGTCCGAAAAGACGATCCTTCTGCTCGAGCATCATGACAACCCGCGCGACGATCTTGCCACGGTTCTCCTGAAAGAGGCCGGCTTCAGGCTGGAGTTGTGCTGCCCTTTTCTCGGCGACCCGCTCCCGGAGTCGAACGAACACCTCCATGGTGCCGTCATCTACGGGGGCGAGCCCAATGTCACCGAAATCGACCGATATCCGTTCCTGGGCGATGAGCTCGACTGGATTGAAAACGCGATATCCGACGGCTTCCCGCTCGTCGGCATCTGCCTCGGCGCCCAGCTGATCGCCCATGCACTGGGTGCCCGCGTCTCGTATCACGAGAAGGGGCTGTGCGAGTTCGGCTATTATCCGATCACGCCCACCGCGCAGGGTCGCGAGATCTTTCCCGATCCCATGCACGTCGTGCAGGCCCACCTGCAGTATTTCGACCTGCCGGAGGACGCCGTGCTGCTGGCTACGGGGGACACCTTTGCGAACCAGGCCTATCGCTACGGCCAGAACGTGTACGGCCTGCAGTTTCATCCGGAAATCAGCGCCGACATCTTCAGGCGCTGGCAGAACGCAGAGTGGGCATTTTACGGTCTCCCGGGCGCCCAGACCCGGGACGAGCAGGACGCGATTCTCCCACACGCCGACCCGGTACAGGGCCGGTGGTTTCACGGGTTTCTTCGAGACGTGTTCGGGTCCGGTCGATAAGGGCCGCCTGGCCGGCCTCCCGCCATTTCGACAATTTCATCCGCAATCTGGCATATAATGGACCCAGTGGTTTTCGAGGCGACGTCTGGCAATTGGCACTGATATGCTACTCAACCTGATCATTTTCCTGTCGTCCCTGCTGTTCGGTTCGATGGTTTTTTTCACCGCCATCGTGATGCCGTCCATTTTCAAGTCGCTCGACAAGGAGCACGCCCAGACCCTGGCGCATCACCTTTTTCCGCGCTATTACCTCTGGTGCATCGTGTTGTCCGCCCTGACAACCGTCGCCGCCGTGACGGCGTACCATTCTCTGGCCCTGTTGCTGATGGTCGTGCTGATCGGATTCATATACAGCCGGCAGCGCCTTCTCGGCAAAATCAATCAGGCCCGGAAAAAATGGCTCGATACCGACTCGCCCCAGGACAAGTCCCGATACGACTCGCTGCACAGGCGAAGCGTGATCATCAACGGATTCCAGATGGTTGTCCTGCTCATGATCGTTGTTGCGAACCTGATGTTCTATCCCCGCTAGGTCGGGCTCCGGGATGTCCGCAACACCGAGAGCACGAAGACAAAATCGTCGCCGAAGCGGCCGCACGGTCCGCAGGTTCGATACGTCGGTACCCTCACCCTGCCTCTCGGTCTGCACTTTCGACGGCGAACCGTTCTGCCGGGGATGCTATCGCAACGCCGATGAGATCAGAGACTGGATGATCATGTCCAGGGAACAGAAACTGGCCGTGCTGGAGCAGGTGGCCGAGAGGCGGCGCACGGAGACGGGCGTCAATTTCTGGTAGCACCCGCTCCGGGAATTGCCGGAGCAGACGGCGAAACGGGCGCGGCAGCAAACTCATTTTTCACTGCGCAAGCCTTTCTTTCAAGGATACCGGGGAAAACCATCGCCCGTCGTCCATGGCGAAAGCGCACCTTCCGCCGATGCAGGGCGCAAAGCCGAGGCCGGAAACAGCTATCCGCCTCCAAGACCGGCCCGGGTATCGGCAAGAATCTGGTCGATGACATGGCGGAGCGCTTCGTCATGCGTGTCACCCTCCAGGATTCTCAGCCGGTAGAGATCAATCTGGCGATCCGCGCCGGTGCCTTCCCGTATGATCGTGGTGGCCCGATGGAGTTCGTCCTCGCAGCCGAGAGCCTGCGCATCGGAAGCGAGTTCCTCAAGCAGCGCTTCGGCGTAGTCGTCGATATCGATCCGCCCGCCCTCGTGCACCCGGTCGCCGAAAAACGCGACGACCCCGTAGCGCTGTGCGATCCAGCGATTCTCCATGATGATCTCGGTAAGCGGTTCGGGCGGAAGCTCGCCCTTTCGTTCCTTGCGCATCAGCCAACGGATGAGGGACGCATACAACGCCGCAATGCACACGGCATCCTCAACCCGGGTGCATATGTCGCAAATCCGCATTTCGATCGTGGGGAACGCATGCGAGGGCCGAATGTCCCACCACAGTTCGCTGCCGTCGTCCACGAACTTCATGTCCCGATAGGTTTCCAGCAACTCGTCGTATTGCGCACGGGAATCGAACGGACCCGGCATGCCGGTGCGCGGGAGAACTCCGACCAGCGTCAGCCGATAGGACTTGAAGCCGGTCTCGCGCCCTCCGCCAAACGGCGACGAAGCCGACAGCGCGTGAAGCAGCGGCAGATAGCGCCGGATTCCGGTCATGACCCGAATCCGGGTATCCGGATCGCCGAAACCGGCATGAATGTGCATGCCGCCCACAAAGAATCGCCTTACGCTTTCCTGGAACGTCGCGGCGAAACGCTCATAGCGCTCCATTGGCGTGGTCACCTGGGCCTGCCATGATCCGGTAGGGTGGGTGGAGGCGGCCATGACCGCAACACCATACTTGTCGGCGATATCGATGACCGTGTTCCGGGTATCGACCAGAGCCTGGCGAACCTCGTCGACGGAACCGCAAACCCTGCTGTTGGTCTCGATCTGGGAGCGGAAAAGTTCGTGCACGATGCGATGGGAGCCGGCCGCGTTCTTGCAGTCTTCGAAAAGGGCCGGATCGGGATCGGTGACCAGGTCGCGGGATTCCGGGTCGACCAGAAAAAATTCCTCTTCGACACCAAGGGTGATCGCGAGATCGTCGTGATCGGTCTTGCTGTTCATGCAGACCTCCCGCTTGCGTCATGGTCAAACAAGTCGGTCGCGGAAAATTCATCCGCGACCGGCCAATGCAATCGATGCCCGGCAGGCCCGCAAACCGGCGCAGGCGGTATCTTCTGATGCATTATTTTTCGTTCCCCAAAGTGTAGAGACAACTCGCATGCAGGACTCGTGACCGAGATGGTATCACTGTCCATCTGAAATACAAAATGAGGCATTTGCGATGAGAAACGGACCTCGCCGACGGATGGAGCAACAATCCGGCGGGCCCGGCACGCGGCGGGAACGGAGCGACCCGCGACGGCCCCGGCCCGGACGATTCGGCAGGTCCGGGCCGGGGCCCGTTCGGTCAGGCGTGCAAGTCCTGTTGTATTCGCGTGCCGTCCGGGGCTGTTTCCGAAGACGGCATTCCGACCGCACTTGGATCTTCCGACAGCGACTTCACCAGCCCCCAGGCCATGGCCAGGAGGATGAACGATATCGGAAAGGCGGCAGCGATGGAAGCGGTCTGGAGTGCGCCGAGTCCGCCGGCAAGCAACAGAACGGCCGCAACAAGGCCCTCGCCCATGCCCCAGATGACCCGGAACACCTTCGGCGGATTGTCAGCGCCCATGGACAGCATCGTCGTGATCACCAGGGTACCGGAGTCGGACGAAGTGATGAACCAGGAGGCCAGCAACAGGGTCGCCAGCGCGGACAACGGCCAGGAAACCCAGCTCATGTCGCCCATCCAGGACATGGTGCCGAGATTGGCAATCGCTCCGTACAGCGCAGTGGGCAGATCCCACTGGCGCACGGTTTCGATGATCCCTGCGCCGCCCGCGGCAGCCGGGCCACCGACGGCATTGAGTTCCTGCCAGATGGCGCTGCCGCCGAACATGCAAAGCCAGAAGAAGGCAATGGTGGTGGGCACGAACATCACGCCGACCATGAATTCGCGGATGGTCCGACCCCGGGAAATCCGGGCGATGAACATGCCGACGAACGGAGCCCAGGAAATCCACCATCCCCAGTAGAAAATCGTCCAGCCACCCTGCCAGGCCGTATGACTTGCCTCATTGGCAGTCCAAAAGCCCATCGGGATCGCGTTCCACAGGTAATCCCCGACGGTGGTGACAAAGAAATTCATGAGCCACTGAAACGGTCCGATGGCCACGAAAGCGGCCAGCAGGACAATGGAAAACCAGATATTCCATTCCGAGATGATCCGGATACCCTTGCCGACACCGGAGACGGCCGATATCGTTGCGATGATGGAGATCACCAGGATCAGCATCAGCTTGGTGACTATCCCGTCACTGATGCCGAACAGGACGTTCAGGCCGGCGGCCATCTGGCTGACGCCGAGGCCGAGTGACGTGGCGACACCAAAAACCGTCCCGAACACGGCCAGCAGATCGACCGCGTGGCCGATCGGTCCATAGATCCGGTCACCGATAATGGGATGAAGGGATGAGCGGAGAGTCAGCGGCAGTTTTTTCCGGAACCCGAAGTAGGCCAGGCACAGGCCCACGATGACGTACACGGACCAGGCATGGAATCCCCAGTGGAAGTAGGTGACACGCATGGCGTCCACAGCCCGGAGCATCGCCATGTCGGTGTGTCCCTGGATGTCTGCATGCGGATTGTTCGGGTATCCAAAAGCGCCGGAATTGTCGAAATAAAAGATGGGTTCCGCAACACCGAAGAACAGGATGCCGATACCGACTCCAGCGGAAAACAGCATCGAAAACCAGGAAAAATTGCTGAACTCCGGTCGACTGTCGTCATCACCGAGTCGGATCGAGCCCCATTTCGAGCACATCAGAAAGACGCACAGGACAAACAGGACCACGAGGGCCGATATGTAGTACCAACTCAGACTGGTCTCGATCCAGGATCGGATGGTGCTGTATAGGCCTCCGGCAAATTCGACATTCAGTACGGTAAACAGCACGAATGCGACCACCATGCCCTTGGCGGCGATGCCCATTCCGGGATGGAGCCCCGTGAGATATCCGGATGTGGCGACCAGATGAGCGTTCGGATGGTTGGCAGACATCGAATCCTCTCCACAATTTGTGACATTAATCTGAATATACCATATGCCGAAGTTCCGGCAACTTTACTTGTTGGCGCATGTCAGCGCAGTTTAGTAATATCTCCCGGCAACTTACGGCCGTCTTCCGGCGAATCCGCCAGCTGATCGGGCCTGCCCGGGTGACATGCATGCTCGATTCCGATTCACCCGATCCAGAAGCTCCGGCTCCCTGAAGCGGGAGCCGGAGCCGGCTGTCGCCGGTCAGAGGGACTTGGTGAATTCCGGATAGGCCTCCATACCGCAGTCGGCCAGATCCATGCCCTGATATTCCTCTTCCTCGGTGACACGGATGCCGATGGTCTTCTGCAATATCTTCCAGGCGATGAAGCTCGTCGCCCCCACCCACACGATTATTGTCAGCGCCCCGGCAATCTGGCCCCCAAAGCTGGCATCACTGTTCGTCAGGGGCACCAGCAAAAGGCCCAGCAGCCCGCAGGTGCCGTGAACCGAGATCGCGCCGAGCGGGTCGTCGATCTTGAGCTTGTCCAGCATCATGATGCTGAAGACCGCGACAACTCCGCCCGCGGCGCCGAACACCACGGCCAGCACCGGCGGCGGCGCCAGCGGTTCGGCAGTGATGGCGACCAGCCCGCCCAGGGCGCCGCCGAGCATCATGGTCAAGTCCGCCTTGCGAAACAGTATCTGGGCCGCCAGGAGTGAGGCGATCGCTCCCCCCGCCGCCGCGGCATTGGTGTTCACGAACACCATCGCGACCGCATGCGCGTTGGCGATATCGCCGAGCTTGAGGACCGATCCGCCGTTGAAACCGAACCAGCCCATCCAGAGAATGAGCGTCCCGAGTGCGGCCAGCGGCATGTTGGCGCCGGGGATCGCGTTAACCCGGCCGTCCTTGCCGTACTTGCCCTTTCTGGGGCCCAGCAGCAGCACGCCGACGAGCGCCGCGACGGCCCCGGCAAGATGCACGATCCCCGAGCCCGCAAAATCACTGAATCCCAGATCGCCCAGATTGAACAGTCCGAACACGCTCGCGCCGCCCCACGTCCAGCTGCCTTCCATCGGATAGATCACGGCCGTCATCACCACCGCAAACGCGAGGAAGGCCCACAGCCTCATCCTCTCGGCCACGGCGCCGGAGACGATCGACATCGCCGTGGCAACAAAGACCACCTGGAAAAAGAAGTCCGAGGCACCGGAGTAGATCGATCCCCCCTCGATACCGCCTTCCCTTGCCGAAAAATCGCCCAGCACGGATGCCACGTCGATTTGCGCCATTCCGTCGAGAAACCACCCCCCGCCATACATCAGCTGATACCCGCAAACCAGGTAGGCGATACTGGCGATCGCATAAAGCGCCATGTTTTTGGCCAGGATTTCAGCGGTGTTCTTGGACCGGATCATCCCCGCCTCCAGCATCGCAAATCCCGCAGCCATCCACATGACCAGAGCGCCACAGATCAAGAAGTAGAACGTATCCAGCGCATACTGGACATGAAAAATACCGTCAGCCATTTTTTAAATCTCGTTTGAATTCAATGTTTCGAAAGAGGCCCATCCACTAGATGGCCGCAGCGTCCATTTCGCCGGTCCGGATCCGAACCTCCTTTTCGATTTCGTAGACAAAAATCTTTCCGTACCCGAC
>VYGS01000094.1 GCA_009841725.1 Gammaproteobacteria bacterium | reverse complement strand
GAATTCAAGTTGGATGATGTGCCGTAAATTCTGTCGATTCGCCCAATTCAGATATAATCCACAAGCAATGAGCCCCGTTTCACAATGATCCGGAAAACCTGAATTTTGCTCATGAACAAAAGGAACCGCCATGGCCAAGCGTGCAGCGAATAAATCCCGAACGGCTCTTGAACCCAAACAGGTTGTCGACTTTCTCAGGCAGCATCCGGAATTTCTGGCGGAGAACGGCAAGCTTCTTGCAAAAATTGCTCCAGTTCCTGACGAGGATGGCAATGTGTTCCTCAAAAAGCAGATCGAGACGTTGCGCGAGCGGGAAACTGAACAAAAGAGGAAAATCGAGACCATCCTCGAAATCACGAAAAACCTGGAAAAGATGCAGGATCAGTTGACGGCGTTTACCACTGCACTGCTGGATCAGGGCGGATCGATCGCCCATCCGGTCGAGTTCGTAAGAAAATTGTTGGGCAGCGAATTTGACATCGAGCATGTTGCCATTCTGGAGGAGTCGCCCGAAAAGGGTTCCAGGTCTTCGCGGTATGATGAAATCCATCAAAGGGTGGCCCATCGGAGCAGCATCTGTGATGACCGGGTCTCCACCGCCCTGCTGAAAGAGATATTCAGCCATGATGCCGAGACCATCCAGTCCAGCGCCTTCGTTCCCATCCTCAATGGCGAGGACATTACCGGAGTTATGGTGCTGGGTTCGCCAAACGGTGAGCGGTTCCAGCCGGATCTTGGCGTGCTTTACCTGAACCGGATCGGCAGTCTCGTCGGCAGTTATCTGGGCGGAAGGAGGCGAACTGTTGGCTGATCTGTTTGACAGCGTTGAGCAGTTCATTCATATCGTAAACAGGGAAGGCAGGTATTCCGAAAATTCCGTGAACGCCTTCCGCCGGGATCTTGCCGTTCTCGAGCGCTTCCTCCGGGACCGGGATGTTTCCGACTGGGCTGCGGTGGACGAGACGCTGGCCAGGACTTTCCCCGCCCGGCTGTTCCAGCGCGGGCAATCTCCAAGGACGATCCAGAGAATGCTGTCCTCCTGCCGGAAATTCTTCGATCACCTGCTCGGCCAGAAGGCGGTCGGGTTGAATCCTTTCGTCGGCATCAGCGCACCCAAGGCAGCCCGCAAATTGCCGCATACCCTGAGCGTCGACGATCTCAGCGCACTGCTTGAGGACGATGTCTCCCGTGACAGCCCGGCGATCATGTTGCGGGACTGGGCCATGCTCGAGCTGTTCTACTCCTCGGGTCTCAGGCTTTCGGAGCTTGCATCGTTCGATATTGATACGGTCGATTTTCAGGAAAGGCAGGTCCGAGTGATGGGCAAGGGCGGCAAGGAAAGGATCGTTCCGGTCGGCTCGAAGGCCTGCAAGGCGGTCAGGAAGTGGCTTGACCGTCGGCCCGAGCTGGCCGCAGAAGGCGAAGAGGCCCTGTTTGTCAATATCCGGGGCGGCCGACTCAGTCCCCGGGGTATCCAGTACCGGTTGTCCCAATGGGCTCGCCGCAAGGGTTTCGGGCAACACGTCCACCCGCATGCGCTGCGCCATTCCTTCGCCAGTCATCTGCTCGAATCCAGCGGTGATCTGAGGGCCGTGCAGGAAATGCTGGGCCATTCCGATATCTCGACAACCCAGATCTACACCCATCTTGACTTCCAGCACCTCGCGAACGTGTTCGACCGGGCTCATCCCCGGGCAAGAAAAAAGACCACGGATGCAGGGTGAAGGCCCGCCCGCCTCACGCTGTACAGGCTCCCCCGAATTGATTTGTGAACAACGGGGCCGCTATAATCCCCGGTTTTTGATATTACTGACTCGCACGGGAGCCTCATCACAATGAATGTTACCTATTTGCCGGTGCTGCTCGGAGCCTTTGGTCTGTTCACCGCCTACATGGTGTACCGGATGATCCTCAAATACCCCGAAGGTGAAGGGAAGGTCGCTGAAATAGGCGAGCAGATCCATCGCGGCGCCATGGTGTTCATGCGGCGGGAGTACACCTATCTTCTGATTTTCGTGGCGGTCGTGTCAGTGTTTATCCTGTTTTCGGATCTGGGAATCAAGACCACCATCGCCTTCCTGGTTGGGGCGTTTTGTTCCGGAGTGGCCGGGTATATCGGCATGTATTCGGCCACCCGCGCGAATGTCCGCACGACGACCGCTGCCGCTCAGCACGGGGCGGAAACGGCGCTCGCGGTCTCGTTTTTCGGCGGCTCGGTAATGGGGCTGACGATCGCCGCCATGGGCCTTCTCGGTATCGGATTTCTCTATCTTCTTTATGGCGGCGACCCGCATACCGCACATGTCATCCACGGTTTCGGCATGGGCGCCTCGTCCGTTGCCTTGTTTTCGCGCGTGGGCGGCGGCATCTTCACCAAGAGCGCGGATGTCGGCGCGGATCTTGTTGGCAAGGTCGAGGCGGGAATTCCCGAGGACGACCCGCGTAATCCCGGCGTGATCGCCGACAATGTCGGGGACAATGTCGGCGATGTGGCGGGCATGGGCTCGGACATATTCGAATCCTACTGCGGATCGATTATTGCCACCATTGCAATCGCCTCAACATTGCCTGCAGCCGCGTTCGCAATCTACGGTGCGCAGCAGACGCTGATGTTCCTGCCGCTTGCACTGGCATCGGCCGGCATCCTCTGCTCCATCTTCGGTGTCGGGCTGGTCAAGCTGAACAGCGCAAGATCTCCGGAGCTCGCCCTCAGGATAGGCACCATCGGCGCGACCGTTGTGTTCATGGCCGCGGCGTTTGCGGTCGTTCAATGGATGGACGTGAACACACGGATATGGATTTCGGTTGTGGTCGGCGCGGCCGGCGGCATCGGGATCGGCCTGATCACGGAATACTATACCGGCGGAAAGCCGGTCCGGGACATCGCGAAAAGCGGAGAAACGGGCACGGCCACCGTAATGATCACGGGGCTGGCTGTCGGCATGCAGTCGGTGGTCGTGCCGCTGCTGATCATTGCAACCATTATCCTGGTCTCGAGTTACCTGTCGGGCCTGTACGGTGTCGGCATCTCGGCTGTCGGCATGCTGGCGACGGTGGGAATCACCATGGCCATTGATGCTTACGGTCCGGTTGCGGACAACGCGGGCGGTATTGCCGAAATGTCGGGCCTGGGCGAGGACGTGCGCAAGATAACGGATTCCCTGGACGAACTCGGAAATACCACCGCCGCTATCGGCAAGGGCTTTGCCATCGGCGCGGCGGCCCTGGCGGCCTTGGCGATCATCTCCGCATTTATCGAGACAGTGTCCGTTCTCGATCCCGATTTCTCCCTTGAAATGAGCGATCCCAAGGTGCTGGCCGGAATGTTCCTGGGCGGCATCTTTCCGTTTCTCGTCTCTTCGCTGACCATGAATGCAGTGGGCAGCGCGGCGTTCGACATGATTCAGGAAATCCGCCGTCAGTTCAGGGAAATTCCGGGACTGATGGAAGGTACGGCGAGCCCCGATTCGGACCGGTGTGTCGACATTGCAACCCGGGCGGCATTGAAGCGCATGGTTCCTCCTGGCGTTCTGGCTGTTGCGGCACCGTGCGTTGTGGGCTTCGGACTGGGCGCAACCGCACTGGGCGGCATGCTCGGCGGCGCACTGCTGGGATGCGTCCTGATGGCCTTGACCATGGCCAATGCAGGCGGTGCCTGGGACAATGCGAAAAAATACATTGAAAAGGGGCATCACGGAGGCAAGGGCTCGGAAGTGCATGCCGCTGCGGTCGTGGGCGATACCGTCGGGGACCCCTTCAAGGATACCTCCGGACCGTCCATGAACATACTCATCAATGTCATGGCGATCGTGAGTCTTGTCATCGCCCCCTTGCTGTAAACGGGACGGTCCGCAGGAGGCCGGAGCCCTCCGGCCTCCTGCGGTTGCCGAAGTTCTTCGACGACGAAATCGAATATCCCGTCAAGCCGGAATTCCCCGATCGGCTGCTCGACCGCTTCCTGGCCGTGCCGTCCGGACGCTTTCCTTCAGGATCAGCCTGGCGGAATGCCGGTTGCAGGAACTCCGAAATCTGCCAGTATCTTGAGCAACTCCCGCGCCCTGGCGAGGGCCGTGTCCATACCCCTTATATCCGGAAATCCGTGTCGAGTTTTCTCGGCACGGAAACGTTCTGGAGTCGAACGTAGTTCGGCAGGCCGTTCCGATAGGCTGGATAATCCTCGCCCTCCATCAGTGGCCGGAGATAGTCCCGGCAGGCCCGGGTGATCCCGTAGCCGCTCGCGTCGATATAATCTCTCGGCATCTTTTTCTCGATGTTGGCCACGTCCTCGAGCCGTGCCTTGCCGATTTCCCACCGGTACGGATCATTGTCTGTCCTGACGATGGAGGGCATGACCGAATTCTCTCCCTCCAATGCCATCTCGACCGCCGCGCGGCCTACCGCATAGGCCTGCTCCACATCCGTTTTCGAGGCAATGTGCCGGGCCGACCTCTGCAGATAGTCGGCCACGGCCCAGTGGTACTTGTATCCCGTCTCTTGCATGACCATTGCCGCGAGCGCTGGAGCAACCCCGCCCAGCTGCTTGTGACCGAAGGCGTCGGTCAGCCCCTGGTCCGACAGGAACCGGCCGTTTTCGTCGGAAAGGCCTTCCGAGACGACAACCGTCGCATAGCCTGAGGATGACACAGCGTCCCGGACCCGGTCGATGAACCGCCCGCGGTCGAACGGGATTTCGGGAAACAGGATGATCGTGGGGATCGGATGTTCCGCACTCGACGCCATGGCGCCCGCTGCGGCAATCCACCCGGCGTGACGGCCCATCACCTCAATGATGAAGACCTTGGTCGAGGACATCGCCATCGAGGCGACGTCCAGGCTGGCTTCGAGGGTGGATGTGGCAATGTACTTTGCGGCCGACCCGAATCCCGGGCAGTTGTCGGTTTCGGGCAGATCGTTGTCAACGGTTTTCGGCACGTGAATGGCCTGGACCGGGTATCCCATGTCCTGGGAAAGCCGGGCAATCTTGAGGCATGTGTCGGCCGAGTCGCCGCCGCCGTTGTAGAAGAAATAGCCGATGTCATGCGCCGCGAAGACGTCGATCAGTCTTCCGTACGCCAGTCTGCTCTCCTCGATGCTCTTCAGCTTGTATCGGCAGGAGCCGAAGGCTCCGGAAGGGGTGCTGCGAAGCCGGGAGATGGCATCCGTCGATTCCACGGAAGTGTCGATCAGGTCTTCTTTCAGGACCCCGACGATCCCGTTGCGCCCCGCGAACACCTTTCCGATTCGATCGTTGTGTTTCCGGGCGGTTTCGATGATGCCGCAGGCACTGGCATTGATCACGGCTGTCACGCCGCCGGATTGTGCGTATAGCGCGTTTCTGGTCATGGTCGGCTTATGGTTCCCAAGGATTATGTGTTCTCTGTCGGCGGATTCATGCCGCGGTGCTCCCGTTCGTGGTCCGACTGGGTTTGCAGCAATGCCGCGACGCGTTGATCAAGGTCGTTGAACTCGTCGATTCCGGTACCGTACTGTTCGTGTGGCGAGTAGAAGAACTGCGACCGGAATCGGAAAGGGCTGATCTTGAAAACCACGAAATTCGCGTCGCGCTCGTGCCAGAAAACGGTCGGACAGCTCATCGGTTCCGTCTCGCCCATGTCCAGGCTGAGTTCGCAGTCGGCGAGCTGAACCTCGACCTCCTTGCGATAGCGCTGGGTCAGCATCTCACGAATGCGGTGCAGTTCCGTTTGGGTGAAATCCGTGGACATCGAACCGGGATTGGGCGGCGTGACTTGGACATGCAATTCTACAACATACCGGATTGGAATCCCGGCTGGGATCGAAGAGCCGGTCTGGCGGTCGAAGGCCGCGGACCGGCAAAATCGCATCGCTCCCGAAATCGGTCCCCGATCCGGTCGCTTTCTCGTCCTTCCCCGGGAAACGGTTCCCGGCTCGTGTCGGTTTTTTCCGAACCTCTCGTATTTTTTCCTTGTGTCGGCAGTTCCTTTCCGCTTTCTCCCACTCTTGAAATTCCGCTCCGGATCAGTACAATCCAATATCCCTTCATGTTGACACTCTGTTCCACCAATCAGTCATGAAACGAACATTTCAGCCCAGTAACATCAAGCGCAAGCGGACCCATGGTTTCAGGCAGCGCATGCGCACCCGGGCAGGACGCGCGGTCATCAACGCCAGGCGCGCCAAGGGACGTGTCCGTCTGAGTGCCTGAATTCTCCGCTCGAGTTGCGAAAATCGACGGGACTGCCTCGCCGGCAAAGAATCGTTGACGGCACTTCGTTTGAAGCGGTTTTTCGCGACAAGGTTTCCGTGCATGGGCGGTACTTCAGTGTTCATGCTGCCCACAACCGGACCGGTTGTGCAAGGCTGGGACTGGTGGTTTCAAGAAAGGTCAGCAAAAAGGCGGTACAGAGAAACCGGATAAAACGCCAGATTCGCGAAACATTCCGACTTGGCCAGGGCGAATTGCCGGACATGGACTATGTGGTGGTGGCCAGACCGGGGGGATCCGATCAGGACAATTCGGTATTGAAACAGGAACTCACACGATTGCTGGAGATCAGCCGAGCAAAATGCCAGAACCGAGGATAGATCTTCCACGCCGATGTCTGCTGGGACTGATTCGCCTGTATCAGTTGGCCATCAGCCCCTATCTGGGTCGAAACTGCAGGTTCTATCCCTGTTGCTCACGTTACGCGATGGAGGCGATTGACCGGTACGGGGCATTGAAGGGAACGGCCCTGTCCGTGACCCGGATCGCCCGTTGCCACCCCTGGAACGAGGGGGGCTACGATCCCGTACCGGAAGCGATGCCGGGCCGGGAACGGGCGTAAACCGGATTGCCAGGCCATGCAGTTCCAACGAATCCTGCTGTTCATCGCCCTAGGGCTGACGCTCATGATGATCTGGACGTCGTGGCTCGATTTCCAGGCAAACTACAACGCCGACGGGAGTGCCGAACAGGCAGAGAGCCCGGTTACGCCGGGCGGGGTCAGCCTGGAGGAGGTTCCCGAAGCCCCGGAGGTTGCTGCCGGAACCGCCCCGGACGAGCCGGCCGCGCCCGAGACGGACGTTCCCGCCGGACCGGAGGATTCGCCGGGACGCCTGATCCGGATTTCAACCGATCTGATCAATGCCGAGATCGATCTCCGCGGCGGGGATCTGACACGTGTCGAGCTGAAAAAGCACCCGGTCAGCGTGGACACGCCGGACGATCCGTTCGTGCTGATGTTCAAGGACAATTCCAACTTGTTCGTGGCCCAGAGCGGGCTGATCGGGAGTGAAGGAGAGTATCCGAATCACAATGTGCTCTACAGCGTCGATCAGGACACATACGATCTGGCCGGCAGGGAAAGCATGGAGGTGGCGCTGGACTGGACGTCTCCGGACGGTATCCAGTACCAGAAGGTATTCCTGTTCAGGAAGGACAGCTATCGGATTGAAACCCGCTTCAGGGTGGTCAATTCGGGGGACCGTCCCTGGACCGGTTTTGTCTACGGTCATCTCAAGCAGACGGAGATCGACTCGGGCGGGACCATGGGGATACTGGGCGCGCTGCCCAGTTTTACCGGAGCCGCCGTGTACACCGAGGCGGACAAGTACAACAAGATCGACTACGACGAGATGCGGAGCGAGCCGCTGGATATCACCACCGACTCCGGATGGGTGGCGATGATGCAGCATTATTTTGTGGTTGCCTGGTTGCCGATGGGTTCCGACAACTACCAGTTCTACACCGGCGTGAGCAACGGCGGCAAGCCACAGTACCGAATCGGCTACAAGACGCTCCGTCCGGTAACGATCCAGCCCGGCGAGTCGGGACAGCTGGACGCCGTGCTTTATGCCGGTCCCAAGGAACAGATCCGGCTTGATCAACAGGGCGCGCCCGGTCTCAAGCTGACAGTGGATTACGGATGGCTGACGCCCGTTGCCTCGCCGCTCTTCTGGCTGCTGCAGAAAATTCACGGATTCACCAACAACTGGGGCTGGGCAATCATCTTCCTCACCGTTCTGGTCAAGCTCGTGTTCTATCCGTTGTCGGCCACGAGCTACAAGTCCATGGCCAAGATGAAAAAGCTGCAGCCCAGGATGGCGACGCTGAAGGAGCGCTATGGCGACGACAAGCAGCGGTTTCAGCAGGAAATGATGAAGATGTACAAGGAGGAGAAGGTCAACCCGGCGGGCGGCTGCCTTCCGATCCTGGTTCAGATTCCGGTGTTCATAGCCCTGTATTGGGTGTTGCTCGAAAGCGTCGAGTTGCGGCAGGCGGATTTCATGGGCTGGCTGAACGATCTGTCGTTGCCGGACCCCTATTTCGTGCTGCCGATCATCATGGGCGCATCCATGCTGATCCAGCATTTCCTGAACCCGGCGCCGGTCGATCCCATCCAGAAGAAAATCATGCTGGCGTTGCCGTTCGTGTTCACGATCTTCTTCCTGTGGTTCCCTGCCGGCCTGGTCCTTTACTGGGTGGTGAACAACATCCTTTCCATCGCCCAGCAGTACTACAATACCCGCAAGTACGCGGGCAACTGAACAACCGGGCTTGGATTCTCGTGAAACGATCGTAGCCATCGCCACGCCTCCCGGGCAAGGCGGAATCGGCATTGTCCGGCTGTCCGGACCCGAAGTCGATTCCATCGCACACACCGCGTTGTCCGCAAGACCGGATCCCGGCCGGGCAAGATACTGCTCCTTCCTGGACCGGGACGCGAGCCCCATCGACAACGGTATCGCCTTGCTGTTCGCCGCCCCCCACAGTTACACCGGCGAAGATGTGCTGGAGTTCCAGGGGCATGGCAGCCCGGTGACACTGAGCCTGATCGTTCGGCGCTGCCTGCAACTCGGGGCGAGACCTGCAGAGCCCGGAGAATTCAGCAAGAGGGCCTTCCTCAACGGCCGCATGGATCTGGCGCAGGCCGAGGCGGTTGCGGATTTGATCAACAGCCATACCGAATCGGCGGCGCGTTCCGCGATGCGCTCGCTGAAGGGCGAACTGTCCCGGGACATCGGGAAGCTGGCGGATGCCGTCGCCGAGTTGCGAGTGCTGATCGAGGCGTCTATCGACTTCCCGGAAGAGGAAATCGATTTTTTGACCGAACTGGGAGCGCTCGAACGCGTACAGCAGCTCGGCAGGCAATTCGACAGGATCCAGGCGCGCATGCAGCAAGGCCGGCTTCTGCGGGACGGACTGAAGGTCGTGCTGACCGGCCTTCCCAATGCCGGGAAATCAAGCCTGCTGAATGCCCTCGGCCGGGAAGACCGGGCAATCGTCAGCGACATCCCCGGTACGACCCGGGACACCCTGGAGCAGATCATCGATCTGGACGGCATACCGATGGAGATCGTCGATACGGCCGGGATCCGGGACACCCTTGATGCCATCGAGGCAGAAGGGGTCAGGCGGGCCCGGCTCGCCCAAGAAGAAGCGGACATGGTCCTGCTTGTCGTCGACGACGCCGCAACCGGCCAGAAAGAGATTGAAAGGATGATCGTCGCCCATCGGCATCTGCCGACCCTGCTTGTGCGGAACAAGATCGACATCAGTCGCCGCCAGCAATCCGACGATCCGTCGGAAGTGTGCATATCGGCGCTGACCGGACAGGGTATTGACCTGCTGAAGGAAAGGCTCAAGTCGGCAGTCGGCTATACGGAGAAGCAGGAAAGCCCCTTGATGGCGCGCCAGCGGCACATTGACGCTCTGGGCAGGGCCAGGGAATTTCTCGATTCCGGCATCGAGCAGATGCGCGACCACCGGGCCGGCGAGCTTCTGGCCGAGGATATGGCGGCCTGTCACCGGGCGTTGGGAGAAATCACCGGTGCCGTGTCGAGCGATGAGCTGCTGGGCATGATTTTCAGTTCGTTTTGCATCGGAAAATAGTCGGCCGGAAGGCGCTTTCCGGGCATTTTCATATTCTGTCGAGTTTGGAGATATAATTTGCTAGGGATCGAGTCTGAAAAAGCGGCCTGCACCTCCGGTTTTCCGACCGTTGGCTCCAACATCGACCGGGCACGAATGCGTTGAACACTCAAAACTACACTCGAACCATCCTCATTCGGATGGCCACTCTTCTCGGCCTGCTGGTTGTGATCTGCCTGTGGCAGAGAGACGTTCTGTACCAGATTTATGTTGCAAACCAGGTGAACGCGGTGGGCATGGTTGTCAACGGCGGGATACTCGTCCTGTTCCTGGGCGGCTTGCTGCAACTGATCTTCCGGTTTTACGACTATCAGTCCCAGGAGCAGGATATCAGGCAATTCGAAGAGAATGTCCATGCGGACAGGCATGCGCTGACGGGCCTGGATGAAAACGGCATGGTGGCGGCGCGCTACCGGATTCTCAGCCGGGCCGTCAAGGAGGGTGTCCGCGTCAACCAGAGCGCATTGGCCGCCACATTGCTGGCAGCAGAATCGAGTCGCAACAGCTTTCTGAAATTCGTGCACAACGTGCTGATCCTGACCGGCGTGTTCGGGACGATCATTTCCCTTTCAATGTCCCTGCTGGGCGCATCCGAACTTCTCCAGATCGACAATACCGGAACCAGTGTTTTCGAACAGTCTGTCGCACAGGAAAGCAGCCTGGGTGTCATGATTTTCGGTATGTCGACGGCTTTGTCGACGACCTTGACGGCAATTGTCGCTTACCTGTTCTTCGGATATTTCTTCATCAAGCTGACCGATACCCAGACCTATCTCATCAGCAGACTGGAGGAATTGACCGCTACGGTCATGGTGCGCCATGTGGGAGCGGGCGAGACGGATACGCTGTCCGGACTTGTCGAGGAGTCGATATCGCTGATGCGGGAGCTGGACGAGTCCAGGAAACGGCACACTGATGCCGCGCAGGAACTCGGTGCGGCCGCTGAAATCCTGACCGACAAGACACGGCCCCAGCTCGATCAACAGCTTGTCGAGCACATTGTGGCCATGCAGAAATTGATCCAGATCAACAGTCATCATCTCGAGCAGAGCGGGGAACGTCTGGATGAGGTGATCGATTTGCTGCAGCGGGGTTTCAGGATCGGGTCAGGCGAAAAAGATTCGCATGGCTGAACACTCCGGCTTTCCCGATATCCGAATCGGGCACAGTACTCGGGGGATCGGAGACGAAAGCGTCTGGCCGTCCTTTACCGATATCATGGCCGTCATCGTCATGATATTTCTGATGGCGCTGGCCGTGATCATGGTGCAGAAGCTCGATCTGTCCAGGGAGCTGCTGATTACGCAATCCGATCAGGAGCAGGCGGAAATGGCCCGGGACAGTTTGCGAATGCAGCTGGATCAGGTGCAAATTGAGCGGAATGTCCTGCACGAGGAATTGCAGTCGGAACAGTCTCGAGTGGACGTCCTGCAAAACGAGGTGTCCGGCCTCAAGAGGCTGAAGGACGATCTGGAAACATCGTCTGCCCGCCTGGCCGACGAAAAGGCGGAAGTGGAGCAGCGGGTCGCCCGTTTGGCAGGCGAGAAGGAGGAGGTGGAGAAACAGGTAGACAAGCTGCAGGAAAGCGAACTTCAGCTGATTGCCGAGATGCGGGAATCCAAGGGGCGTCTGGCCGAATTGCAGGCGAGCGAGCAACAATCCAGAGAAAGAATCGAAGGGTTGACCGAGTCCAACGCGGCGCTGGAGAACAGGATCGACCGCCTCTCGGAGCACCTCGCCAGCCAACTGGAGACCGAACAGCAGCTGCTCGCCGAGAAGCGGGAATCCGAAAGGAGGATTGGCGAATTGATCGAGAGCGAGCAACTCTCGAAGGAAAGGGTCGAAGAGCTGATTCTGAGTAACGAGGGGCTCAGGACCCAGCTTGATGATCTGGTGCAGCAGCTTGCCGGGCTGGAGCTCGCCTCCAGCGAAACCATCGAGTCATTGACCAGGCAGCGTGAAACCCTTGATGAAAAGCTTGACATCGTTTCGATACAGCTTGCCGGAGTCCAGGAATTGCTCGACCGGTCCGAATTGCTCAACCGGGACTTGAAAGAGGAGATCAGCGAACACGTTGCCGCACGGGAACTTCAGGCTGAAGAGTACCGGATGACGGCCGAGCAGATCGCGACGCTGAAAAGCCTGCTCAGGCTGAGAGAGCTCGAGATTATCGATCTGGAGGACGAGATCGATCGTTCGGCCCTGCAGTATCGAACCCTTCAGGAGGAATACCACAGCCTGGACGAACAGTACCGGAACCTGATTCGGCCAGCAAGGTCAGATGCCGGAAAAGAAGTGGTGACCGTCTACTTCGACAAGATCGGGTTCGAATTTCAGTACCGGATTCGCGAGCCGGGCCAAGAGGTTGCCAGGGCGGTGACAAAGGGCGAGCTTCACGAGAGTCTGCAACGGCTCAGGGAACAGCTCGGAAAGCAGTTGTACACCCGGATCGTGATCCCGGATGACAGCGTTCTGACCCATCATGAGGCATGGGTGTTTACGGATGACATTCTGACACGGTACGACTACTATTATCAGGAATAGGACGCGTCCTGTCCGATTACGGTTTGTGGAACAAGCGCATGCGTTACACCGAACAGTTCGATGTGATTGTGATCGGCGCCGGCCATGCCGGCGTCGAAGCGGCACTGGCTGTCGCCCGGATGGGCTGCAGCACACTTTTGATCACCCACAACATCGAGACGATCGGGCAGATGTCCTGCAATCCCGCAATCGGGGGGATTGGCAAGGGGCATATCGTGAAGGAAATCGATGCCTTGGGCGGACTCATGGCCAAGGCGATCGACCGTGCCGGCATCCATTTCCGCATCCTGAATTCACGCAAGGGTCCGGCCGTCAGGGCAACCCGGGCACAAGCGGACCGCGCCCTGTACAAGATGGCGGTCAGACGGGCGGTCGAACATCAACCCAATCTCTCCGTGTTCCAGCAATCCGTGGACGATCTGCTGATCACGGGAGGCAGGATAGGCGGGGTCCGCACCCAGCTCGGCATTGACATCCGCTCTTCAAGCGTGGTGTTGACTGCGGGAACGTTCCTGAATGGAAAAATCTTTGTCGGCATGGAGCAAAGCCGGGGTGGACGAGCGGGAGATCCGCCTTCACTCGCCCTGGCCGAGCGTCTGCGCGAGTTGCCGTTTTCCGTTGAACGTCTCAAGACCGGCACACCTCCGAGAATCGACGGCAAGACGATCGACTTCAGCACCTTCGAACGGCAACCGGGAGATGTTCCGGTCCCCGTATTCTCCTTTGTGGGGAATCCGCAAGAACATCCCGAGCAGGTTTGCTGCCACATTGCGCACACGAATGCCGCAACGCATGAAATCATTCGCTCCGCTCTGGACCGCTCTCCGATGTACGAAGGCATGATCGAGGGCGCGGGCCCCCGGTATTGCCCTTCGATCGAAGACAAGGTGGTCCGGTTTTCCGACAAGCCGGCACACCAGATATTCATCGAGCCGGAGGGATTGAATACCACCGAGATTTATCCCAACGGGATTTCCACGAGTTTGCCGTTTGATGTGCAGCTGGCGTTCGTGCGCACGATCCCGGGATTTGACAACGCCCGGATCACCCGTCCGGGATATGCGATCGAGTACGACTTCTTCGATCCCAGAGGGCTGAAGAGCTCCCTGGAAACAAAGTGCATCGAAGGCCTGTTTTTTGCAGGACAGATCAACGGAACGACAGGATATGAAGAGGCGGCAGGCCAGGGACTGGTTGCCGGGCTGAATGCAGCGAGGCGGGCCAGGGAAGCGGAGCCCTGGTGCCCGGCGAGAAACGAGGCCTATATCGGCGTCATGATCGACGATCTGATCACGCGGGGGACTTCGGAGCCGTACCGGATGTTCACCTCCCGCGCCGAATACCGGTTGCAGTTGCGCGAGGACAATGCGGACTTGCGCCTTACGGAAAAGGGGCATGAACTGGGGCTGGTGGATGATTCCAGAATGAGGATCTTCGTGACAAAGCGCGACAGCCTCGATCGGGAAAGGAATCGACTGAAGCAGGTTCACCTTCGCCCGGAAACCGTTCGGGACCGGTTTGCCGAGACGTTTGGCCAGCCGCTGCTTCGGGAATCCAGCCTGTTCGACCTGCTGCGAAGACCGGAGGTGGAATACCGGAAACTGGTGAAGCTGGCGGGCCTGGAGTCACCGCTGGAAGATTCCCAGATCATGCGCCAACTGGAAATCCAGGCCCGTTACGATGGATACATCGAGCGTCAGGCCTCCGAGATCGAGCGTCTTCAGCGCAGCCATGACCTGTCCATCCCGGAAACGCTGGATTTTGCCGAGGTTCGCGGATTGTCCTGCGAGGTCACGGAGAAGCTCAACCGGATTCGCCCGGAAACCGTGGGGCAGGCCGCGCGGATTCCGGGAGTCACTCCGGCGGCGGTCGCGCTGTTGCTCGTCCATCTTGGCCGGATCGGGCAGGCGGCCTGAGCGGTTCCGGTCCGCCGCTTTCCGTCCTTGCGAGTTTGCGGAGCCCCGGTGTCGTGACGTCGTCTCCGGACCGGAGATGGGGCGGTCGCAGCTATCTCAGCGTGACGAGTTCCTCGGCCGCGGTGGGGTGAATCGCAACCGTGTTGTCGAAATCCGATTTGGTGGCCCCCATCCGGACTGCAACCGCAAATCCCTGAATCATCTCGTCGGCCCCGCGGCCGGCCACGTGGCATCCGACCACACGCTCGTTTTTTCCGTGCACGATCAGCTTGACCAGTGTTCTTGGCTTGTGGTCGCACAGCGCGAAATACATGTCGACGAACGTGTTGCGGTAGATTCTGATCGAATCCGCCCCGAACCGGCAGACGGCTTCCGCCTCGGTTAGCCCGACCGTGCCGACCGGAGGATGCGAGAACACCACGGTGGGAATATTCAAATACTCGAGACGGGCCTTCGAATCTCCACCGAAAACCCGGTCGGACAATCTTCTTCCGGCAGCGATCGCCACCGGCGTCAATTGGGCGCGGTGGGTGACGTCGCCGACCGCGTAAATATTTTCCCGGGCGGTATTCTGGAACTCGTCGGTTTCGATGAATCCCCGCTCGCTGACGGCCAGTCCCGCGTTTTCGAGACCAAGGTGCTCAATGTTGGGGCGCCTTCCGATGGCCCAGATCACGCAGTCGAAACCGGAACGCTTGTTTCCGTCGGTGTCTTCGTATTCCAGGGTGCCGGAGCGGTCCTCAAGTCTCGCCAGCGAGATGTTTCGCAGGATTTCGATGCCCGAATCCTCCATTTGACTGATGACGGTCTGTTGCAGGTCCTGGTCAAAGGCCCCCAGCAACCGGTTCTTTCGCAAGGCCATGGTGACCCGGCTGCCCAGGCCGTGCATCAGGCCGACCAGTTCGGTTGCAATGTATCCGGAGCCGACGACCAGCAGGTTGTCCGGCTGCCGCTCCAGCGCAAAGAAACCGTTGCTGTCGATCCCGAGTTCTGCTCCCGGGATATTCGGGGTCGAAGGTCGTCCCCCGGTTGCAATGAGGATGTGGCGGCCGTGGAACCGGTCGCCGTTGATCACGATGCTCTCTGGCGTCTCGAAACGGGCCAGACCGTGTACAACGGTGACTCCGGAGTTGTCGAGGTTTCGTGCATAGATGCCGTTCAGCCGCTCGATGTATGCGTCCCGGGATGACTTGATTGCCTCCCAGTCGATCTTTCCCGACGAGACGGGAATCCCGTATTCCCGGGCGATGCTCAGCGTTTCGCCGATCTGGGACGCCGACCACATGACCTTTTTGGGAACGCATCCGACATTGACGCAGGTGCCTCCCAACGGGCCGCATTCCACCAGCAAGACCCTCGCGCCGTATTCGGCCGCCCTGCGTGCAGAGGCGATCCCTCCGCTGCCGCCCCCTATAACGATATAGTCATATCTGCTGTCGCTCATTCAACTTTCCAGTCTTGACTCCGATTGTTCCCTCGCCGCATCGCGAGAATGGAATCAGCGAATCATATCAGTCCGGGGCCGGTCTTTGTTCGTCCTCTTCAAGCACGGATCGATTCTGAATCGATGTCTTGGAAGTATATAATCTACGCAAACGAACTGCCGCAAGCATGTCGGATCGGGTTGACGGGCGGCCTTGATTCCCGGGTGTCCGACAAGTCGGTGTGCAGGATGTCCGGCAGCGGAAAAGCCTGATGCCCTCTGTTCTTGAATTTCGGGTTACGGGGCCCAATACCTTGTCGATCAAGAAAATCATATCCTCCAGAAAGACCAGCAAGGTGCTGTCGAAATCGCCGTTGCAGGACGAGGCCGACCGGAATGTGCTCGAATCGCTGGTGTTTGCGGCCGCGCACGCGCCCTTCCACTACGTCGCGGCCGCCTCGCATCGTGCCAAACTGTCCGATCATGCGCCTGAGCCGTGGCGAATCTATATCCTGCATCGGGATGTCTGTCGGGCAGTCAGGAAGTGGCTGATTGACCGGAATGACAAGACCAAGGTTCCCGAAATGCTGGCGACGGCAGACATGGTGTTGCAGGTCACGTGGTGTCCGACCCGGCTTGAGGAGACGCCGGAACCCGAAGAGGACGACAGGTATGATGCGTCGCTGACCAACATGGAGCACATTGCGGCCACGGGTGCGGCGATACAGAACATCCTCCTGTCCGCCACAGAGGAAGGCGTGCCGAACTACTGGTCCAGCGGAGGTCCGTTGAGAACACGTGAAGCCTTCATGCTTCTTGGGATTCCCCGGGATGAGATTCTCCTGGGCTCGGTGTTTTTCTTTCCCCGGAACATTGAGACGAATCCGGAGGTTACCGTCTTTCCGGGGAAGATGCGTGAGCGTCGCAGTTTCGGCCGGTCCTGGTGCCGAAGGGTCGAGCGGCTGGATACCGGTTCGCTCGGGCTTGCGGATGATGACGCCGAGCAGGGCCCGGAATCATGATTCGCGGGGAAGACGGACTGTCAGGAGGTTCTAATTGAAATGAACGGATCAATGCATCGGCTCCGCGTGAACGGAGAACGGCTCTGGGACAGCATCATGGCCATGGCCGAAATCGGCCCGGGCAAGCACGGGGGATCGAGCCGCCTCGCCCTGACCGAAGAAGACCGTGCCGGTCGGGACCGCTTCGTGCAATGGTGTGTCGAGGAGCAGTGTTCGATAACGGTTGACGACATGGGCAATATCTTTGCCCGGAGGGCGGGAAAGACCGATTCCCTGCCCCCGGTCTGCGCAGGCAGTCATCTCGACACCCAGCCGCATGGCGGCCGGTTTGACGGAATCTACGGCGTTCTGGCGGCACTGGAAGTGGTTCGCACGCTGAACGAGAACGGTGTCGAGACCGAGGCGCCGATCGAAATCGTGGATTGGACCAATGAAGAAGGATCCAGGTTTTCTCCGGCCATGATTGCCTCGGGTGTTTTTGCCGGACTGTTCGACAAGGAATATGCCTGGGCACGACAGGATCAGGCCGGCATCACCCTGTATGAAGCGCTTCAGCAGATCGGCTACCTGGGCAGCCAGCCATGCGGAAACCATCCGATGGCTGCGCTCTTCGAGGCCCATATCGAACAGGGACCGATACTTGAGGCGGAGGGCAACCAGATCGGTATCGTGACCGGGGGCCAGGGGGTGAAGTGGTTCGACGCGACCATACGGGGCCAGGATTCCCATGCCGGAACGACTCCGATGTCGAGGCGCAAAGATGCGTTGCTCGCGGCCGGCGAAGCGGTTGGGATGATCAACCGGATTGCACTCGACAATCCGCCCCATGCGCTGTCCACGGTGGGCTGTTTGTCGGTATCGCCCGATTCCCGAAACACCATACCGGGCGCGGTCCGGATGAGCATCGATATCCGCCACCCCGAAGATTCCCGACTTCACGACATGGAACAGGAGCTAAGGGTGAATCTGGACGATATGGCGGCAAGGCACGGGACGGAAATCGACCTTGTCCCGGTTTGGCACAATCCTCCTGTCGAGTTTGATCCGGCCTGTGTTCGCGCTGTCAGCGACGCGACGGAGGCCCTCGGCCTTCGCAGCCAGCGGATGGTCTCGGGCGCCGGTCATGACGCGTGCCAGGTGTGCCGTGTGGTGCCGACGGCCATGATCTTTGTCCCGTGCCGGGACGGGCTGAGTCACAACGAGGCCGAGTATGCGACCCCCGAGGATCTGGAGGCCGGTTGCAACGTATTGCTGCACTCCATGCTCAGGGTTGCGGGCATCGCCTCCTAGTCGCATCCCCGACTTCTGCACCGCTTTGGTGTCGGTTCGCTGAAGCGGCCCTCGGCAACGCGACGGCGCGTTCCCTGTCTTTCCCGTTCGTTGAATTCGGGGCGGTTCCGGTCATGCAGCGACTCAAGCCGCAGCCCCGAGGTCAGGGGAACGATCCGACCCGAATCCTTCAGTCCCTGAAATCGGGCCCAGACGGCTCTTTTCTTGTTCGCCTGATGGGGCTGAAGGCGGTTCAGGTCCTCGCAGGTCAGGCTGTCTCCCCGGACCAGATATCCGGCCGCGATGGCGCGATCCATGATTTCCCTGCCCCGTTGCGTCCTGGCTAGCACGGCATTGACGCCGGGGTCGTCTTCCTGTCCATGCTGGGGCGGACTGCCGCCATCCCAGGTATCGGCCGCGGCGATGTCCGCCGCATCCCCGATGCCGTCCGGGCAGACCTTGCAGCGAGGCGGCAGGTTCCAGGTCGACTCGTCCTTTCCCCAGTAGTCCAGATAGTTCATGCTGACCGTCCTGCCGTCCCGTGTCGCGACCACGGTCGGCCCCGGACAACCGTACCCCCGGTAGCGCAATGATGCGACATCCCGGTACTCGATTCCGAACGCGGCCAGTCTTTCCCGGGTTCCGGACAGTTCCATGAATCCGCCGCAAACCATGGTCAGGATACTCCGGCAGTAGCGGCTGACCCTCGGTTCGTGACGGGAGTAGTTTCGAAGCGCGCTGACGTCGCAGGGCGTCCCGACAAAGGCGAAATTTTCGTTGTTTCTGTCGGCGGACTCGATGATGTCCGAAATGTCGAGCAGGGTCGGAGTCGGTCCGTATCTTGAGCCCGATCCGCTCAGGACGTCTTGCCGAGTGCGGCTGATGTGGCGCTCCCCGAATGCGGGATGCGTTCCGGATGCCCGGGCGTGGACCAGAAAGTCGATCTCGCCGGACTCGAGCAGATACAGTCCGATTGCGGTCAATGCGCCGCCCGTGGCCGCCATGTGGCGTATTCCGGGGTCTGCCGACCAGCAAAAACAGATATCGTGCCAGACTCCCCATACTTCATCGGTCCGGCACCCTGCGGTCCGTTCCGAATCGGGCATGCCGTCAATCCGGGTGCCTGGGCAGACGTCGATGACGCGGTCCATGTCCTCATGGGAGAGCGAATCGCCGGCAACCGGGCGAAGGTTCCCGTTTTCCGTGACTTCGAGCGTGATTTTTTCCGGGCCGACGATGCCCTGGCAGATTCCGCAGCCAATGCACATCGAGTGCTCGACGATCTGGCTCAGCCTTTGTGCAGGCGCAAGACCGCTTTGCAATGATTTCAGGTAATCGTCTGGCATGGCGGAGGCGGTGCCGATGAGTACGGCTTTCGATGATACCGGGTAGACGGCGGGCAAGTCCATGTCTCTTGTGGCACAGAAGCGCAAACGACTCGTCCGGCTCACAATGTTTCTGGTATGATGTTTCCCGAAACCCCGATACCTCGGAAAGCCCGGGGTTGTAACCCAGAATAGTGAAACCTGCCGGGGCCGGATTTCCTGCTGCCCGGTATCTTGGAGGATGATGTGGAAACGAAAGCAGCAGTCGCCTACGAAGCCGGCAAGCCGCTGGCTATCGAAACCGTGCAGCTCGACGGCCCGAGGGCCGGAGAGGTGCTGGTGGAGATCAAGGCCACCGGAATTTGCCATACGGATGAATTCACCCTTTCCGGCGCCGATCCGGAAGGCCTGTTTCCGGCGATTCTCGGCCACGAGGGTGCCGGGATCGTTGTCGATACGGGTCCCGGGGTGACCAGCGTCAAGAAGGGGGATCATGTCATCCCGCTCTACACCCCGGAATGCCGCCAGTGCGAGTATTGCACCAGCGGAAAAACCAACCTGTGCCAGGCAATCAGGGTCACCCAGGGCCAGGGCGTCATGCCGGATGGCACCAGCCGCTTTTCACTGGGTGATCAGAAGCTGTACCACTACATGGGAACATCCACGTTCTCGAATTTTACGGTGCTTCCCGAAATTGCCGTGGCCCGGATTCGCGAGGATGCCCCGTTTGACAAGGTCTGCTATATCGGATGCGGCGTGACCACCGGAATCGGAGCCGTGATCAACACCGCCAAAGTCCAGCCCGGTGACAATGTCGTGGTGTTCGGCCTGGGCGGAATCGGGCTGAACGTGATTCAGGGTGCCCGGCTCGCCGGGGCGGACATCATCGTCGGCGTCGACATCAATCCTGCCCGGGAAGCATTGGCAGCGCAATTCGGGATGACCCATTTCGTGAATCCGAATGAGGTGGAAGGCGATCTGGTGCCTTACCTGATTGACCTCACCGGAGGCGGAGCGGACTTCAGCTTCGAATGCGTGGGCAGCGTTGAACTCATGCGCCAGGCACTGGAATGCTGCCACAAGGGCTGGGGAGAAAGCGTCATCATCGGTGTGGCCGGAGCCGGCCAGGAAATCAGCACGCGTCCCTTCCAGCTGGTGACCGGCCGGGTCTGGCGCGGCACCGCGTTCGGCGGGGCCAGGGGAAGAACCGATGTGCCCAGGATCGTCGACTGGTACATGGATGGCAAGATCAACATTGACGATCTCATCACGCACAAGATGCCACTTGACCAGATCAACGACGCCTTCACCCTGATGCATGCCGGAGAGTCCATCCGGAGCGTGGTCGAATACGGCTGACCCCGGTCCGGATCCGATCAGGGGGAATGCGGTATCCTTGCCTGCCCGGAGGCCGGACTTTCACCTGTTGCTGTTGACCGGGCAGTTCAGGGAAGCAGGCGCTGGATGATTTCGTCGATGAAGAGATAACCCCAGGCGCTGCACCGGACTCGGTCGTTTTCAATCGACAGAAGGCCCTCGTCGCATAACGGTCCAAGCCGGTCGGTGATCGCGCCTCGGTCCTGTCCGGTGCGCTGCTCGCACAGATCCAGGCGAACCCCGTCCTTGAGCCGGAGCGCGTTCATCAGGCATTCGATGATCAGGGTGTCCCGCTCGATGGGCCGGCAGTGCCTCCAGGAGGCGCCCCCTTCGATCTTTTTCTGGTAACGCTCGGGGTGCTTCTCGTTCCAGTGGCGCGACACGCGGTCCCGGGCCGTGATTTTCGAGTGGGCGCCGGCGCCGATTCCCAGGTAGTCGCCGAATTCCCAGTAATGGCTGTTGTGACGGCAATGCATGCCGGGCTGTGCATAGGCCGAGACCTCGTACTGCATGAAGCCCCGGTTCTCAAGCGACGCCTGCAGCCGTTGCTGCATGTCGAAAAGGGTATCGTGGTCGGGCAGCCTGGGCGGATGGAGATAAAACCGCGTATTCGGTTCAAGGGTGAGCTGGTAGAAGGAAATGTGCTCGGTCTCGCAGGCCATTGCCTGTTCGCAATCGCGGACGGACATGTCGACAGACTGGCCGGGCAGCCCGAACATGAGATCGATGTTGATGTTGCAAAAGCCGGACTTTCGGGCATTTTCAACGGCCTTGAGGGCGGCGCTCGCAGTGTGGATCCGGCCGATCGCCGCCAGACAGGCGTCGTCGAAGCTCTGGACACCCAGGGACAGTCGGTTGATGCCGGCCTCGAGGTATCGGCCGAAGTCGTCGTGCTCGAGTGTGCCCGGGTTGGCTTCCAGGGTGACTTCCATGTTTTCCCTGCATCGGGCCCCGCTCCTGACATGCTCAAGGAGCTGCATGAGAGAATGGCCCGAGAACAGGCTGGGGGTCCCGCCGCCGAGAAATATGGACTTGACGAAACGGTCGGCGAGCGTGTCGAGGGATGAATCGAAATCGCTGATCAGCGCATTCACATACCGATGCTCGTCAATGTCCCGCTTCGCTTCGTGGGAATTGAAATCGCAGTACGGACATTTCCGGACACACCATGGAAAATGGATGTAGAGCGAGATATCGTCGGCACGGTCAGGTGACAGCATTGATCGGGGAGCCGGATATCCACGCAACAATAATGTCGGACATGATGCTGACCAGACGCTGCCGGGATTCTTTCGACCCCCAGGCATTGTGCGGAGTCACGATCAGATTCGGAATGTCGCCCTGCAAGAGCGGGTGGGCCGGATCGGGCGGCTCGCTTTCCAGGACGTCGATGCCGGCGCCGGCGATCTCGCCGTTCCTCAGCGCGCCGGCGAGCGCCTCCGGATCGATGATTGCGCCCCGGGCGGTATTGACGAGAAAGGCGTCCGGTTTCATCAGGGCAAGTTCCCGTTTTCCGATCAGGTTCCGCGTCCCGGAGGTCAGCGGGCAATGTATGGATACCACGTCGCTCAGTTGGAGAAAACGATCGAATCCGACACGGCCTGCAGGCGGTTCCGAACCCTTGCGGCCGGCAACGATCACCTCCATTCCGAATGCCCTGGCGATGTCGGCGGTCCGTTTGCCGAGCGTTCCGTGGCCGATCACGCCGAAAACCTTGTCCTCTGCCTCGACAATTCCATGATCCAGCAGGCAGAACACGTCATTGCGCGACCACGCTCCCGACCTGACATCCTCGACATAGCGGTATTGCCGCGTCAGCAGGTTGAGCATGAGGCCGATCGTATGCTGGACCACGGAAGGGGTGGCATACTGGCGCACGTTGCAGACCGTGATGTTCCGGGCCGCGCAGGCGGACAGGTCGACATTGTCCGTGCCCGTTGCCGCGATCAGCACCAGCCTGAGTGCGGGCGAGCGCTCGATCGTCTCCCGGTCGATCACGACCTTGTTGGTGATGATGATCTGCATGTCGCGTATCCGCTCGGCCACCCGGCCGGACGCGGTGCTCGGATAGCGGGACCAGTCGACCGGGAGATTCATGAGCGGATCCATACGGACATCCCCCCGGTCGAACGATCTCATGTCAAGGATCGCCCCCTTGAGCCGGTCTGAATCTTGTCCGTTCATATCCTGTTTCCGAATGTCGATGTAGCGGGATTCGGTCGGATTCCCGAACCCCGTATTGTGCAAAAAAGAAAGACAAACGGAAACACCCGATCCGGTCCTCACGGGCCGAGTCGGAAAATATGCCCCGTTCCTGCCTGGCCGTGAAGAAGATACTGAGAAGATGGCAGGGTCAACTATTCTCCACAAGTCCCCTATAATTCCTTGTGTGACATGTCGCAACCGAGACAGGAAACCCGGCTCCCCATCAAACAGTCGCCTACATTTCGCCGTGCCCTCCAACCCGATTCGTTCAGCAGTCCAGTCGCACGACCCCGTGCACATTCCCCCGCAGGGATGCCACCAGGCCGCTGTGGCCATGCTCCTTGGCGAACTGGATCGTTGCCCGCAGATGTTCTTCATCCAGCGGGCCCTGCATGAAGGGGATCCCTGGTCGGGCCAGATTGCCTTCCCCGGCGGAAGCCGCGATACAGCCGACCCCGATACGCTTCATACGGCCAGGCGGGAGACTCTCGAAGAGGTCGGCATTTCCCTGGATGGATACCGCCTGCTTGGGCAGCTTGACGACCAGAAAAGCCATATCCGGATCAACTCGAAGCCCCTGGTGATCAACTGCTTTGTCTTCGAGGTCCCGGAACTGCCCTCGGCCGTCAACGGGGACGAGGTCAACGACAGCTTCTGGACGCGGATCGACCATTTGGCCGATCCGGCCAACCGGATGGACCATCGTATCGATCGGTCGGATCTTCACTACCCGGCGATCCGGCTGGAAGGAGGGCAGGTGCTCTGGGGACTGACCTACCGATTCGTGCAGATGCTGATCGGCCGGGTTGTCCCGCACTGATTCAGCGATAGCCTCTCGCATAGGTCCGAACGATCTTCCGGACGCATTCATCCCGCTCCATCGCCGCAGGAAATCTCGAAGGACGGATCTCGGGCAACTCGTAGGGCGGACGGCCCTTCGCCATCCACTCGGCGAGATAGCGACCGGATCCGCCGCCGGTCCCGATTCCCACGCAAAATCCTGTGGCCAGCCACAGGCCAGGATGCGAATCCACGGGACCGAGCAGCGGCAGCCCGTCAGGGGTGTAGCAGATCGGACCGTTGTTCACGGTCTTGATTCCCGCCTCTGCGAACGCGGGAATCCGCCTCGCGACCCGAGAAAGGTGGGGATGCAGCCGATCCAGATCGGATTCCAGCAATTCGCCCCCGAATCCGGACGGGATTCCGTCGAGCGCCCAGGGCTTCGGGTTGGACTCGTAGACTCCGCACAGCAGTCCGCCTCCCTCCTGCCGGACATTTGCCGGCCCGTCCGGATCGCGTACGGTGGGCAGTTCGAATCCTGTCCGTTCCAGTTCGGCGACCGGGCCGGTAATGATCTCGTGGTGTTCCAGGGCGTACAGCGGGAGAGAAAGGCCCAGGGGCAGAACGAATTCCCGGGCCCAGAAACTGTTGGCGAGCACCACATGTTCGCACAGGACATTGTCCCCCGGGGTTGCGATCTCCCACTCTCCCTGACGGGTTTTCCGGAGCGACAGGGCAGGGACGCCGGTGACGATCCGGGTGCCGCGCTGTCGTGCCGCCCGGGCCATGGCGTGGGTGGCGGCCGAAGGATCGACATGGCCGTCGTCCGGGGTGTGGGCGGCGCCGTGGAGTCCGCCGGGATCAAGCAGTGGATGCAGGGCCAGAGCCCGGCCGGGATCCACGACGCTGTAGCGAATGCCCAGTTGCCGATAGGACAGTGCGAGGCTCGTGTAGTCGGACAGTTCACGGGGTGTTGTGGCCAGTCTGAGACTGCCGGTTCGATGAAACCCGACGTCGTATCCGGTCTCGGCTTCCGCTTCGAGGTAGGACCGGATCGAGTCCGCGTAGAGTCGCGTCATGCGGGTATAGTGTCCGAAATGCGTGACATTGCCTGCTGCGTGCCAGGTGCTTCCGGCAGTCAGTTGGCCGCGTTCAAGCAGCAGGGACTCTGTCCAGCCTTGCCGAGCCAGATGGTAGAGGATGCTGCATCCGACAATGCCACCGCCGATCACCGCTACCCTGACATGTTCCGTCACGATCGCGGTTCTCCAGCACTTCCGGACCGGTGGAACAACCTCGATTTACGCATGATATGAAAGGATGCGCATGTCCGGACAGGGTCTTGAAGATTGTTCATCATACATTGTAATGAATATCACGGCTGATCCAAGAAAGTTGCCCGGATCTTGAAAATCACGGTTTCGAGTGTCATCGACTTGGGCCGAGAAAGGATCCTGGTGGATTCTGGCGACGTTTCGCAATTCCACGACGGAATCGGTCATGTACGACGGCAGGCTGATGTTCTCTCAGGCGATGGATCATGCCCCGCAGCATCTGTTCCGCAAATGCGTAAGGCGCCATGGAGGAACCGGTACGTGAAGTCCTTTCCCTGATAGAAAGTGGTCAGAGTATACACACATATACCCCGGCCTGCCCGTGATATAGTCTCGGAAAATCCATGCGGGGGCGGGTCATGAAAATTGTCAGGGCTTCGGTGTACAGGGTGAATCTGCCGACCAAGGGCGGCGGCTATCGGCGAAGCATAGGATTCGCCCCGGATGGCAATCTGAGTGTCATCGTCCAGCTGGACACCGATGAAGGCATTTCCGGTTTCGGCGAAGTCTGCCCCATCGGCACCCATTACGGCCGGGGCTGGGGCGAGGCCGCGCTGTCGGGCATTCCGCTGCTGACCAGGACGGTCATTGGCGAAGATCCGTTGCAGATCGAAAAGCTCAACCGCATGTGGGACATCAAGTTCAAGGACGATCAGTATGTCAAGGCGCCGGTCGATGCCGCGCTTTGGGACATTGCCGGCAAGGCGACGGGTCGCCCGGTCTGCCATCTACTGGGTGGCCATTACGAGGGCGATATTCCCCTGTATCGAACCGTGCATCTGTTCCGTCAGCACGAAGACACGCCCGAAGGCTGGGCGTAGCGCTGCCGCGATTACCGCGCCGAGGGTATCCGGCATTTCCAGCTCAAGGGCGCTTCGACCCCCGACGCCGCCGTCGCCATCATCGAAGCATGCTGTGACATTCTGGAGCCGGGTGAAATGGCGCTTTGCGATGCAAACGGCGCCTGGCCCTATGCCGATGCGGTGCGGATTGCCGCCGGGGTGCGCAATCTGCCGGTGATCATCGAACAGCCCTGCCGGACGCTGGAGGAATGTATCGACTTCCGCAAACGGTGCTGGAATCCGGTCAAGCTGGATGAGAACATCGAGACAATGCAGGATTTGCTGCGCGCCTGGAAGGCGGGCGCGATGGATTACTGCACCATCAAGATCAGCCGCGTCGGCGGCCTGAGCAAGGCGCGCCGGATGCGCGATGTCTGTGTCGATCTGGGCATCGGCGCGGTGCCGGACGACATCTGGGGCAGCGAATTCGTCTCGTCCGCGCTGGCCCATTTCGCCTGGAGCACGCCTCCCAAGTTCCGCCTGAATGCAACCGACCTGACCGACTATGTCGAGGTTCAGACCGGCGATGGCCATGTGTGCGCCAGGGACGGGGTGCTCGGGTTCAATAGGGCGCCCGGTCTCGGAATCACGCCGAAGATGGATGTCCTCGGAGAACCGGTTCATGTCATCGAATAGGGCGGATGCCGCATTCGCCAAGGACACGACGGGGTTCATCCGGTTGCCGGGCGCGCTGGAGATGCCCTTTGAAACACAGGACGGCTACATCACCCCGAACGAGCGCTTCTTCGTCTGCAGCGTGGGCACTCCGCCCGTCGTCGATCTCGACCGGTGGTCGCTGGCCGTTGGCGGTGACGGGGTCACACAGGCGATCACCCTGGATTACCGGTCTCTGAAATCGATGCCGCAGGTCGATCTGCCCGCCTTCCTCGAATGCGCCGGCAACCATCGGGTCTTGTTCGAAGAGGTGTCGGGCGAAGTGCTCGACCGCCGCCCCCACATGACCGAGGTCCGCTGGAGGCTGGGGGCGATCGGCATGGCCGTGTGGTCCGGCGTGCGGCTGCGGGATGTCCTGCAGGCCGCCGGGATCAGGAAGGACGCCCATCATATCTGCCCGGTCGGCCTGGACCGGGGCTATGAGGGCGAAGACGGGATCAAGGTGCCGTTGCCTGTCCAGAAGGCGATGCATCCCGACACGCTGATCGCGCTCGGCATGAATGGCGTCCCCCTGCCCGCCGATCACGGCTTTCCGGCGCGGCTGATCGTGCCCGGCTGGGTCGGCACCTATTCGATCAAGTGGCTGGACCGGATCGACGTCACGCGGACCCATCAGTGGGTGTATCGCAATACCGAGCTTTATGTGCTGAGCGGCGACGCCTATCCCAAACCGGAGGGCAGCCCCGCCAAGGGTATCGGGATCACCGAACAGACCATAAAGAGCGCGCTCGCCCTGCCCTGGCCGGCAAGCCTGCCCGCCGGGCGACATCGCCTGTTCGGCTATGCCCATTCACCCGGGGCCGAGATCGCCTTGGTCGAGTGGAGCGCTGACGGCGGTGCAACCTGGTCGCCGGCGGATATCCTCTCCGAGAACCGGATATGGGCCTGGGTCAGATTCGCCTTCGACTGGCAGGCTGCTCCCGGACGTCACGCGATCAGAACCCGTGCGACCGACCGCGCCGGGCGCATCCAGCCCGACCGGGTTCCGTTTAACGATGGCGGGTATCTGTTCAACAAAAGCCATGACCACCCTCTCCATATTGGCCATGCCGCGACCGCCGGGCATGACGAATAGGAGGATGGCCTCGGCATGAAGTCAGGGTTCTCCCGGATTGACTTCAGCTGGACATGATACGACGCATGTCGAAGTGAGATATGTGAAATGCGGGCTCACTGCTCCGCGAGCAGGTTCACTTTGCCATCTGTTGCCGGGCGACTATGCCCATCGTTGCCGCAACCAGCCTCGAAACGGTCATGCCGCCCTGACCATCGATGTCGGCTTCGGGAAAGATTTCCGCAAAATTGACAGCGGCAATTTTCGCTTTGTCAGCCACTCCCTTGATCAGATCCAATGCATGCTGATAACCGAGACCGCCAGGTGTTCGGCCGATGGTGTTTGGCGTAATCGAAGGATCAAGCCCGTCGATATCAATACAGATTGCCACGCTTGCATTATCGCTGATGTGGTCCAGGGCTTGCTGGACGCCGTCGTGCAGGATGCGGCTGGCGGGAATCAGGTGGACTCCCCAACCGAGGCAATCCCCGACATCCTGGGGATAGGCGGATCCCGTACCCCGGGCGCCTACCTGAATGATGTTTTCGACGTGACCCATTTCCGATGCTCGTCGCATGTTGGAAGACAGTCCCAGCTTTTCGCCAAGGTACTCGTCGCGCCAATCGATATGGGCATCGATCTGCAAGACGGTATATCGCTTGCCGGTGTCACCCAGCGCGTCAAGCATCGGGATGGGAATCGAGTCGTCACCCCCGATCAGGATGGGAATCGTCCCTCTGTCGACAACGGTGCTGACTGTCTTTCTGATGGTCTCTCGATTTGATGCGAAGTCCGTTTCGTGCCAGGGCAAATCCCCGCAATCCACGGCGCGCATGCTGCCTTCCGGGAACAATGGTCCGCCGATGTCGAAATTGTACCGGTCGGTATTGGCAGCCAGTGATGCAGCCGCTTTGCGGATGGATTCCGGGCCATTCCTTGCGTAGGGCCCCGCCGAAATGTAGGGGGTGGCACAAGGCGCGCCGATAAAGGCCGAAGATGCTTCGATTCTTTCAACATCAGAGCAGGCGTCCAGCCCCAGAAAGGTTGACGCCTCTACAGCACCGAACAACGCGGCAAGATCGGGTTTTCGGCTCATGAATGACTCTCTCCTCCGGGAAATGTCGTTGCTGCCGATGGTATACGCCCGATGTCTTGTTGTTCAACATCAATGCAAGCACCGGCGATATTTCCAATTGTCAATGATGCGGGTTTGATGCACTCCAGGAATTTGGTCATGCCGGGTCAGAATCTCACCGGATAATGCTCCCTGATCAACCGTTCGGCCTTGCCGGAAATGTACCGGGGTTGATGCGTGTCGAGGGTTTGCCGCACCACGGCTGCCGCTTTCTCCCTCATGCCCACAGCCCCCGCCTCATACCATGCGGCCGGCGGTGACCGATCCGCCAGCTTCGGATAGACGTATTCGGATTCCATCAATGAAATCGTCTGCGAGTGGCCCAGAAAATGCCCGGCTTGCCTGGCGCAATCCCTGACCACGGAAACCGATAGCGTCTCGTCGGTCACCTCGATGCCCCGGGCGAGGCGGCTCAGGATCGACAGAATTTCGTTGTCCATGACCATGGCTTCGAGGGAACATCCGATGAGGCTGGCCAGCATTCCGGCCGATTCATAGACCAGCCCCCCTCCCGAAAGGGCCGCCATGATCAGGGTGAAGGCCTTTTCGAACCCGGCCTGATAGTCCGGCAGTTTGGAGTCGGTCATGCTTGCCCCCATGCCGCCTGGAACGCCGTAGAAGGCGGACATCTGGCCGGATGCGGCACCGAGAAGAGCCTGTTCCGCCCCGCCGCCGCAGAAAGCCCCGGTCCGCAAGTCGCAAACGAATGTCCAGTTGCCCAGAATGGTCGGATGTCCCGGTTTCAGCAGGTTGACCACAGCCAGGGTGGCCAGGCTTTCCGCACAACCCTGCGCCAGCGTCCCGGCCAAGGCGGCCGGCGCCGTGGCTCCTGCTTGCGGTCCGGTCAGGCAATGAACCGGCATGCCGATATCGACTGCGGCGCATGCAGCATCCAGACCGTCGCGTGCGAATGTCATCGGAGAGACGACGGTCGTGGCATGGACGGTACAGAACGGCTTTTTCCGGAACCGGCCACTGCCACCGGCGATCATGTCCAGCATTGGAGCGATCCGGTACACGTGCTCCCCGTTGCAGAAACTGGTCGCGATGTGCTTGCGGGTTCCCATTGCACAGGCCAGCACGGTGTTGACGTCCAGCTCGAAGATATCCTGAATATCGGTGGCAACCACCGGCCGGGTGAACCAGTGGATGCTCTCCAGCGTGTCGCACAAACGCGAGAGGTCATAGATGTCCCGGAGCGTGCTCGGACGGTAGCGGCCGGTGTCCATGTCCAGCATCTGCACCGCCGCGCCGCCTGTGCAGAAACGGACGCTGCCGCTCTTGGCCTCGAAGCTGAACCTGTCGTCGCGTCCGTGCACGGGGAACGACTTGGAGGCGTTCGAGATCACGTCCTCGATCAGCGAACGGGGAAAGGCCAGCCGCCCGTCTTCCACGAGAGTGCAGCCGTGCTCGATACAGAGCTCCCTGACGCGGGGCGTCGGATTCGCCAGACCGACATCCTGAAGCAGGTCGAGTGCCGCGCGGTGCACCTTCTGGACGTCCTGTTCGGAAAGGGGTGCGCAGCGAAGCCCGATCCGTGTTCCGTCCTGCATTGACGGGTCAGCCGGTTTTCGGCCTCGTATTGCGCGCATTCTGGCTCGTGACTTCATGATTCGCACACCAGGGTTCGACTCCTCCCGACATCGACGGCCGATGCGGTCGCGGCGGGGTGGCCGGTTGCACGGACGAATGCCGGAAGCTTGTCGGACAAGGAGATGATCGATCCGTCTCAACTATACCCCGACTCGGCAAAAATGTGTTGAACAGAGGGGTTGAAGCGTGCAGGTTTTGGCGCGTTATCCGGTTTGCATCGTCCGAATTCACGGGTCCGATTTCATTGTTCGCCCGATGGCGAATCCCGGCGCTCTCCGATTTTGAAGGCGGCAAATCGGGAAATCGGGCCTTCCGAAAGCCAAAAAATGCAATTAATTGGTTGCCACAAGGATAAGAAATCGGCGGATTGACGATTCCAGGTTCGTTATGTTTCGGGGTTCCTCATCTTTGGCGCTTGACAGCAAGGGAAGGCTGGCGATACCGGCACGGTATCGCGAGGCCATTCTCAAGGTCTGTGACGGCAGTATGGTCGTGACGCTCAACAACACGAAAGAGCGTTGCCTGTGGCTCTATACCGTGGATCAGTGGATCATGGTGGAACAGAAAATCGTGGAGCTTCCCAGCTTCAATCCCGAGCACCAGAAACTGAAGCGATTCATGGTTGGGCATGCGAACGATGTGGAAATGGATGGCAACGGACGAATCCTGTTGCCGGCTCACCTGAGGGAATTCGCGGGCATGACAAAGTCCGTGTTCATGATCGGGCAGGGCAACAAGTTCGAGATCTGGAGCGAGGATCTGTGGGTTGCCAGGCGTGCCGAATGGCTGAAGGAAGTCCCCGATCCATCCGCCATCACCCTGGAGATGGAGCAGCTGTCGATCTGACCGGTATGAGATGATCTGTTCAGCCCACACTCCGGTCATGATCGATGAGGTGCTCGAGGCCGTCGAACCGGAACAGTGCCACACGGTGGTGGATGCGACCTATGGCCGTGGCGGTCATGCTGCCGCGATTCATGGCCGGCTGTCTGGCCGCGCCAGGATGATCCTGTTCGATCGCGATCCGGAGGCCGTCGAGCATGCCCGCAGGCACTGGCAGGGTATCGGAGGGGGGGAGATCGGCCATGCGCCTTTTTCAAAAATGAGAGAGGAGCTTGAGGTCCTTGACGCGTTTGGCAAGGTGGACGCGGTGGTGTTCGATTTCGGCGTGTCCTCGCCCCAGCTCGACAGCGGCCGTCGGGGCTTCAGCTTCATGCGGGACGGCCCGCTGGACATGCGCATGGACAACAGTTGCGGCATGACCGCCCTGGAGTGGATCACGACCGTTCCGGAGAAGGAGCTGGCCCGGACCCTCTGGAAGTTTGGCGAAGAGCGGTATTCCCGGGCGATTGCCGTGGCGATCAAGAAGGCGCTGGCGCACGGACGGGTCCGGACCACCGGTGACCTCGAGCGTGTCATCGTCGCCGCGGTGCCGCGCAGGGAAAAGACCAAGCACCCGGCGACCCGGACCTTTCAGGCGATCCGTATCGCGGTCAACGACGAAATCTCGGAAATCGAGCAGGGGCTTGAGCAGGCGCTCGATGCGCTGTCGCCGGGCGGGCGGCTGGTCGTGATCAGTTTTCATTCCATCGAGGACCGGATCGTCAAGCGCTTTTTCAGAAACGAGTCGCGCGGCGACCCGTTTCCTCCCGACTTTCCCGTGCCGAGCGAGATGATCCGGCCGCGCCTTGCCCGGATGGGCAAGCCGCTCAAGCCGAGCCCCGAGGAAATCAGGGTGAATCCCCGTTCACGCAGCGCGGTCTTTCGAACGGCCCGGAAAGTGGCATGAGGAGAGGCGGATGAGGCTGCTGACATCGATACTGCTGCTGGCACTGGTGGTGGCCGGCGCGCTCGCCGTCATGACGGTGCGCCACCAGCACCGGGTCGTCTTCGACCGCCTCCATCAGGCCGTTGAACAGCGGGACCGCTATCAGATGGACTGGGGTCGGCTGATGCTGGAGCGGGCCACGTGGAAGATACACAATACGACAGAGGAGGCAAACCGCCGACTGGGGATGTCTCCGCCCAATCCCGACGAGATCGTTTTCGTTGCGCTGACCACTCGCGCCGAAAACGGGGAGGCGCGGTCGCAATGATCCGCAACGGAGGATTCCTGCAGACGGTCCCGAACAGGATGGCCCTTGTCCTGATCATGATGTTCGTGATTTTTCTGGCGCTTTGTCTGCGTATCGCCTACCTGCAAACCACCATGAAGGACCAGCTCCGGACCGAAGGGGAAAACCGGTTCCTGCGGGTGGTCAAGATGTCGCCGCAGCGAGGAAGCATCGTCGATCGGCATGGGCGGATGCTCTCGGTCAGCACGCCGGTCGACTCCCTGGCGGCCAATCCGAAGCGCTTCTGCCGGAACAGGGACAAATGGCCGGGGCTCGCCGAGACCGTCGGGGTCGATATGGAGGCGCTGCAGGAAAATTGCGATCGATACCGTGATGCCGGATTCATGTACGTCTTGAAGCGGATTCCTCCCGAACAGGCCGAGGCCGCTATCGATCTGGGCATTCCGGGACTGGAGGTCAGACGGGAATACAAGCGGTTTTTCCCCGGAGGGCCGATCGGGGCCCAGCTGATCGGACTGACGGACACCGACGACAAGGGCCAGGAAGGGCTGGAGCTCAGGTATGACGACCTGCTCACCGGAGAGGAGGGGATGCAGCGTGTTCTCAAGGACAGGCTCGGGCGGTATGTGGAGGCCGTGGACAGCGGCCAGGCGGTCCGGCACGGTGCCGACCTGCAGATCAGCATAGACCAGCGTATCCAGTCTCTTGCCAGTCGTTACCTGGAGACCGCCGTCAGAACCCACGAGGCGGCCGGAGGCAGCATTGTCGTGCTCAAGGTTCCAAGCGGAGAGATCATCGCGATGGTCAACTCGCCCCAGTTCAACCCGAACGATCGCAGGACGATTACCCGGGGAGTGCTTCGAAACCGTGCAGTCACGGACGCGATCGAGCCCGGTTCGCTCACCAAGCCGTTCACGGTTGCGATGGCGCTCGAGAGCGGGCAGGTGATGCCCGACACCGTCGTCAACACCCATCCCGGGATGATGTACGTCGGACGCAATCGTATTTCGGACATACACGACTACGGAGAGTTGGCGGTCACCGACATCGTCGCGAAGTCGAGCAATGTCGGCACGGCCAAGCTGGCCCTCGAATTGCCTTACGACAACCTCTACGGGGCCTTGAAGGGCGTTGGCTTCGGCAATGCGGCCAGTGATCTCCCGGGAGAGTCTGCCGGCATCCTCCCGCGACGTGACAAGAGAATCGAGCATGCGACGATGTCATTCGGCTACGGATTCAGCGCCACCGCGCTCCAGATCGCAAGAGCCTACACGGTGTTTGCCACCGACGGCGTGCTGCTGCCGGTGACGATCGAGCGGAAACCGGAAGGCTACAGCGCCACCGGCCAGCGCGTATTCAGTTCCTCGACCGTGTTTCAGGTTCGACAGATGCTCGAGAAGGTTACCACCCGCCAGGGCACGGCCAGGAAAGCGCAAGTTCCGGGATACCGGGTGGGGGGAAAGACCGGGACCACACACAAGCTGGTCAACGGCAACTACAGGAACAGGGACTACCTGTCCCTGTTCGCGGGACTCGGGCCGATTTCCGAGCCCCGCTTCATCGCCGTGGTGATCATAGACGAGCCCCGCGGCAGGCACCACTACGGCGGAGAAGTCGCTGCACCGACGTTCGCCAGTCTGATGGGGGACATCATGCGGCTCTACAATGTGAGGCCGGATGTTCTCGACAAGGTTGTGACCAGCGCCTCTTCGCACAGGGAGGGCACAACGGGATGATGGCCATTTCCCAATCCATCCACCGGAATTGCAGGCTGAGCGAACTGCTTGAGGGGTATGCCCGGATTCCGCCCGACCTGGATCGGCCGGTCCGGGAGCTCCGGCTCAACAGCCGGCGCGTTGATGCCGGGGACGTGTTCTTTGCCATGCCGGGAGCCCGGTCTGACGGACGGGACTACATCGATCAGGCGGTCGAGCGGAAAGCCGCGGCAGTGGTCTACGAAAAAACGGGCGCACGCGACACGCCGGATCGGATGAGCGAGATTCCCCTGCTGGCGATCGAGGGATTGCGCGATGCGCTGGGTCATATCGCATCGCGATTTTTCGGGTTTCCGTCGAGACGGATCCGGGTGGTCGGGGTGACCGGCACCAACGGCAAGACCACGGTCGCCTATCTCGTCGCCCAGGCGCTGGACCGCCTGGGCATGCCGTGCGCCTATCTCGGGACAATCGGCTCGGGAAGAGTCGGCGCGCTCAGACAGTCCGACCTGACCACGACGGACAGCATCACCCTGCAGAACGCCCTGGCGGATGCTGTCGAAGGGGAGATTCCCGCATTGGCCATGGAGGTGTCTTCGCACGGACTTGATCAGGGGCGTGTCAACGGTGTGGAGTTCCAGATCGGGATATTCACGAATTTGACCCGCGAGCATCTGGACTATCACGGCACCATGCAGCAGTATGGACTGGCCAAGAGGAAATTGTTTGAATGTCCGAGCCTGGCTGCGGTGGTGGTCAACACCGATGATGCCTTTGGACGGGAAATCGTCCGGTTCTGCCGCGCCAATGCATCAATCCGCTGCTTCACCTACGGCCTGGACGACAGCGCGCAGTTGTGCCCGGACAACGTGGAGCTGCGCCATGACGGGACGTCGTTCGATCTCGGCATCGAGGGCAATCGAATCCGCCTTGAATCGACCCTGATAGGGCGGGTCAATCTCGGCAATCTGCTGGCCGCGACCGGCGCATTGCTGGCATTCGGCATCCCGCCAGGCCGGATCGCGGAGGCGTTTCGCGAAATGCGGCCGCCGCCCGGGCGGATGGACCTGTTGCGGGGGCACGGGGAATCGCCAGCCGTCGTGGTGGACTTCGCGCATTCTCCGGATGCACTGGAACATGCCCTGTCCTCGCTGCGGGAATTGTGCCGGGGAAATCTGGTTGCGGTATTCGGCTGCGGCGGAGAGCGGGATCCGGGCAAGCGGCCGGCCATGGGTGCGGTGGCCGAAAGGCATGCAGACTCGGTGATCCTGACCAACGACAATCCACGCGGAGAGCTGCCCGGGCGCATCATTGCCGACATTGCCCGGGGCATGCAGTCCCCTCCGCAAATCTGCCCGGACAGAGAGGCGGCCATTCGCCTCGCAATCGAATCGTCCGGCCGGGGCGACATGGTCCTAGTCGCGGGCAAGGGACACGAGCGTCAGCAGATCGTCGGTGACGATGTGTTCGATTTTGACGATCGTCAGACGGTTCTGAAACTGCTGGGGACCGTATCATGATGACGCTGTCCGAAGCATCGGAACTCGTCGGCGGGTGTCTGCATGGCGATGGAGCCCTGTTCGAGTCGGTCAGTATTGATTCGAGAACCCTGCGTCCCGGGGAACTGTTCGTCGCGATCAAGGGGGAATACTCCAATGGTCACGACTTTGTTGCAAGCAGCGCCGAATCCGGAGCGGCCGGGGCGATGGTCATGACGCTGCAGCCGGCCCCGATACCGCAGATCAGGGTCGATGACACGACGCGATCGCTTGGTGTGCTGGCCCGGAACTGGCGGGAGCGATTCACCATGCCGGTTGTGGCCATTACGGGCAGCAATGGCAAGACCACGGTCACACGACTGGTCGCATCGATTCTCTCCCGAATGGGGAAGTGTCTGTCACCCAAGAAGAGCTTCAACAATCAATGGGGCGTGCCGCTGACGCTGCTCGGGCTGAGAGATACCCATCGGTATGCAGTGATCGAGATGGGGACCAACGGTCCCGGGGAGATCCGTTATCTTTCATCGCTGGCCCGCCCTACCATTGCCATCATCAACAACGTCTCGCCAGCCCATGTCGCCGGCCTCGGGGATGTGGAGCAGATCTCCAGGGCCAAGTCGGAGATATTTTCGGGAATGAAGGAAAGCGGAACAGCGATCATCAATCTCGATGACCGGTTCCATTCCGACTGGTGCAGGTGTTTCCGTTCAGAGGTGCGGCAGGGCACCATCCTGACCTTCGGCTCGTCTCCGCAAGCGGATGTCCGTCATGAAAATCCCGTCGTCGGCTGGTCGGGAAGCGAATTCGATCTGCACATCGGGCAGGACAGGGCGCACGTGACACTGCCTTTGCCGGGATTGCACAATATCAGCAATGCAACCGCCTCGGCAGCGATTGCTCATGCTGCGGGAGCTGACCTTGGGTCCATTCGAAGGGGGCTTGAGTCGGTTGTCGGGGCACCGGGGAGATTGCGGAGGGTAGCGGGCATCAACGGGGCCGAGGTGATTGACGACAGCTACAATGCCAATCCCCGCTCGATCATGGCCGCCATAGACGTGCTGGCCGGTTTTCAGGGCAGGAAAATTCTGGTGTTGGGCGAGATGGCCGAGCTGGGCGTCACGGGGCCCGAACATCACCGTGAAGTCGGCGCGTATGCCAGGAAACGCCGGATCGATGCGTTGTACTGCCTGGGGGAGGAACACTCGAAACTGTCCGGGTTCTATGTCGACGGCTTTGGGCAGGGGGCCGGCAAGAGTCTGGATGCCGAGTCGCTGATTTCAAGGTTGCGATGCGACATGGACGCGAACACGGCCGTGCTTGTCAAGGGATCGCGATCGTCCCGAATGGAGCGTATCGTGGCCGGGATTGCCGATGAGGCCCGAAACAGGGTGGATTCGCCATGCTGACCTGGCTGTTTGAGAACCTGTCCAGGGAATACTCGTTCCTGAACGTGTTCCGGTACCTGACATTCCGGAGCATTTGCGGGGTACTGACCAGCATTGTCCTGTTTTTTGTCTTTGCGCCGGCCATGATTCGAAAGCTCAGTCATTTCGGTATCGGCCAGACCGTCCGGGACGATGGCCCCGAAACCCATTTGAGCAAGGCGGGCACCCCCACCATGGGCGGGATACTGGTGCTCGGCGCCGTGGTGGTTACGACATTGCTCTGGGCGAACCTGGACAACCGCTACATCTGGATTCTCATCTTTGTGATTGTGTCGTTCGGCGTCATCGGCTGGATCGACGACTACTCGAAGCTGACCCGAGGCAACGCCCGGGGCCTGAGTGCCCGCAACAAGTTCCTGTTTCAGAGTCTGGCGGGCATGGCCGCCGCAGTGTTCCTGTATCAGACGGCGACGACGCCGGCGGAAACGGAATTGCTGCTGCCGTTTTTCAAGAATGTCGCGGTGCCGCTGGGCTGGGGATATCTTGTTCTGACGTATCTCGTCATCGTGGGCAGCAGCAATGCGGTGAACCTGACGGACGGCCTGGACGGCCTTGCCATTATGCCGGTGGTGATGGTCTCGGGAGCGCTGGCCATTTTTGCCTACGCCACCGGGCATTTCAATTTTGCCGGCTATCTGGGCATTCCGTATATTCCGGGAGTGGGGGAAGTCGCCATCTTCTGTTCGGCTTTGGTCGGGGCGGGACTGGGCTTCCTCTGGTTCAATGCATATCCGGCACAGGTGTTTCTGGGCGATGTCGGGGCATTGAGCGTCGGCGCCGCGATCGGTCTGGTGGCGGTCATCGTGCGTCAGGAAATCGTGCTGCTCATCATGGGCGGTGTTTTCGTCATCGAGACCGTTTCGGTCATGATCCAGGTCGCCTCCTACAAGCTGACCGGCAAAAGGGTATTCAAGATGGCCCCCTTGCACCACCATTTCGAACTCATGGGCTGGCCGGAGCCCCGGGTCATCGTTCGATTCTGGATAATCAGCCTGATTCTGATGCTGATCGGACTGGCCACGCTGAAGATCCGATGAAACCATGGCGGCCATTTCACAATACCGGGAGACAATGAAATCGATACTGGTCATCGGGTTGGGACTAAGCGGATATTCGGTGGTTCGGCACCTGAATCCAGGAGCGGCAAGACTGACCGTCTCCGACACGCGCGAGACACCGCCGTACCTGTCTTCACTGCGAGAGAACTATCCCGATGTCGAGGTGATAACGGGACGGATTCCGATGGAAAGAATCGGCAAATACGACGAAATCGTGGTGAGTCCGGGCGTTGATCTGCCGGAACCCATCAATCCCGATATCCTGGTGGGGGATATCGAGCTGTTCGCAAGGGAAGCCGCTGCGCCGGTGATCGGCATTACCGGATCGAACGGCAAATCGACTGTGACCATGCTGGTCAGGGACATGTTGCGTGCAGCCGGCCGGAAGGTGCTCGCCGGAGGGAACATCGGCACGCCCGCACTGGATTTGCTGCAGGAAGAACGTCCAGACTACTACGTCCTCGAGTTGTCGAGCTTTCAGCTCGAGACGGTGCAGTCCCTGAATCTGGTCTCCGCGGCGGTTCTCAACATCAGCGAAGATCACATGGACCGCCACCAGAACATCGGGGCCTACACACGGGCCAAGCTCAGGATCTTCAGGAACGCGGACAGGGCGGTCATCAATCGCGACGACTCCAACCTGTGTGTCGCGTTCAGGTCTCCGGCCAATCCGGTCAGTTTCGGATTGCAGAGTCCCGGCAATGATCTGGATTTCGGCGTGATCAAGGAACGTTCGGTCCGGACCCTGGTGCACGGAAGCAGAAAGCTGATTCGCGAAGACAAGCTCAATATCCGGGGAGACCAGAATCTGTCGAATGTGCTGGCCGCCATGGCGCTGGTCCATACCGCCGGAGTGGAGCTGGATTCCGGGGTCGTTCAGGCCGCCGCCGATTTCAGGGGACTGCCGCATCGCTGCGAGAGGATTGCCAAGAGCCGGGGAGTGGAGTGGATCAACGATTCCAAGGCCACCAACACCGGAGCCACCATGGCCGCAATCCGGAGCATGCGCCGACCCACCATCCTGATTGCCGGCGGTCAGGGCAAGGGGGCGGATTTTCGGGAACTGGGTGGCCTGATCGATCAGCACATCCGGCATGCGATCCTTATCGGAGAGGATGCGGCACGAATCGACGCTGCTCTTTGCGACAAAACCGGCAGAACGTTTGCGGGCACTCTGGACGAAGCGGTGGCCATTGCCGACAGGCAGGCAGCGCAAGGCGACGTCGTGCTGTTTTCACCGGCCTGTGCAAGCTATGACATGTTCGACAACTATGAACATCGCGGCGAGGTGTTCAGGAAACTTGTCAACGAGCGGGTGAATCGATGAAGCTGCAGATATCCAGCATGCTGCGCCCGGGCGGGTCGAACGGATTCTCTCCCCGGTCCGGCGTCGAACTCAGTCAACTGCTCGTCGTCGTTGCGCTGTTGATGTCCTTTGGCCTCGTCATGATCTTTTCCGCGACCGTGATGAGTTCGGACCAGTCCCTGACCCCGAATTACGGCAAGTTCCTGCGCCATCTGGCCCACATTGCGATCAGCCTTCTCGTGATGTGGGCGGTCTCGTGCGTGAGCATCGATCGGATCGAGCGTTGCAGCAATTATCTGATGGGGCTGGGGATCGTGCTGCTGGTAATCGTGCTGGTGCCGGGCATCGGGGTCGAAATCAATGGCAGCCGACGATGGATCGACATTGGGGTGGCCGCGTTCCAGCCCTCGGAGCTGACAAAAATCCTGACCATCGTCTTTTTTGCGGCCCATTTGTCCAGGCATCAGGGAAGGGTCCACAAGCCGAAGGTCTGGATGATGCCCTGCGCGGTCGTGCTGGCTCCGGTCAGCCTGCTGCTGTTGCTTGAGCCGGATCTTGGCATGAGCATGGTCATTGCCGTGACGGTCATGGTCATGATCTTCGTGGCCGGAGCACGTCTGAAAGACTTCGCCATTTTGCTGGCCGCGTCGGTTGCCGCCCTTGCCGTTCTTGTCCTGAGCGTCGACTACCGCAGGGAAAGACTGATCAGCTATATCGATCCGTTCAATGATGCGCTCGGAAGCGGCTTTCAGCTGGTCCAGTCCCTGATTGCGATCGGGCGGGGAGAATGGCTCGGGGTCGGACTCGGCAACAGCATCCAGAAATTGTTCTACCTTCCCCACGGTGAAAACGATTTCCTGATCGCCATCGTTGGCGAAGAGCTCGGTTCCGTCGGAATCATTGTGGTGCTGGCGCTGTATGCGGTGCTCATGTGGAGAATCTTCCGGCTCTCCCGGTCAAGCTGGGCGCATGCAGACATGTTTTCCTCCCTGCTGGCGCTGGGCATCGGCATCCAGATTTCGTTCCAGGCGATCGTTCATGTCGGGGTCAACGTCGGGCTTTTTCCAACCAAGGGCCTGACACTGCCCTTCATGAGCTACGGGGGTAGCAGCATGCTGAGTTCGATGATCGGTGTCGGGCTGCTTCTTGCAATAGAGCGTGACTTGAGACATCGCTTCAGGAACATCGAGGAGAAACCCGAATGACTCGCATCATGATTCTGGCGGGCGGTACGGGCGGGCATGTCATGCCGGCTCTGGCGGTGGCAGAGGAACTTGCCCGGCAACAGGTCGAGCTGAGCTGGGTTGGAACCGGCAGGGGGCTTGAGTCCCGACTGGTTCCCGAGTCGGGAATTCCGTTCGACACCATCGCCATCCGGGGATTGAGAGGAAGCGGTCCGGCGCGGCTTTTGGCATTGCCGTTCATGCTGCTGAGGGCGATGGCGCAAGTGTTCAGGATTATCCGAAAGAGAAAGCCCGATGCGATCCTCGGGATGGGCGGATTCGTCGCGGGACCCGGAGGACTGGTCGGCGCCGCATTGGGTCTGCCTCTGGTCCTGCATGAGCAGAATTCTGTCGCAGGATTGACAAACAAGTGCCTTGCGCGGATCAGCCGGGTGGTCATGTCCGGATTTCCCTCCCCCAGGGGGATTCGCAACTCGATCTGGTCCGGCAACCCGGTCAGGGCCAGTATTTCGGAGATTCCCGAGCCGTCGGTCCGCCTTTGCGCAGGCCGTCCGGAAGCGCGTATTCTGGTGCTCGGTGGAAGCCAGGGCGCAGCCGTTTTCAACAGCGATCTTCCCGAGTTGTTGGGGCGCGCCGGAATCGGGGCGCTCGAGGTCTGGCATCAATGCGGTGCGCGGGATGCCTCCGGGATCAGGGCCGGATACGCCCGCCTGGACATTTCATGCCGGGTTGAGAGGTTCATTGACGACATGGCGGGCGCCTATGCGTGGAGCGATGTCGTGATTTGCCGGGCCGGAGCCATGACCATCGCGGAAATCTGTTGCGCCGGTGTTGCCGCAATATTTGTGCCCTATCCGCATGCCGTGGACGATCACCAGGCGATCAATGCCGAATTCCTGGTCCGCAACCATGCGGCGCTCATGGTTCGGGAAGAAGAGTGGCGAAAAGGTCATTGGTTGCGGGAGCTCAAACGCCTGCTGGACAATCGGGATGCGCTGATCGCGATGGCGGGCGCCGCCCGCCGCTTGGCCAAGCCCGGGGCATCCCGGTTCGTGGCGAATGCCTGCATGGAGGTCGCATGCGCGAATTCGTAGAGCACATTCATTTTGTCGGCATTGGTGGCATCGGCATGAGCGGCATCGCCGAAGTGCTTCTGGATCTCGGCTACCGCGTTTCCGGTTCCGATGTCTCCCGGTCGGAAATCACCCGGCGACTGGAGCAGGCGGGGGCGGAATTGTACTACCGGCACGACCCCGGACACCTTGGCAACGCGGATGTCGTGGTGTACTCGAGTGCGATCCTGCCTGACAATCCGGAACTGGAAGCGGCCCGATCACGAAAGGTCCCGGTCGTGCCCAGGGCGGAAATGCTGGCCGAGATCATGCGGTTCAGAAAAGGGATCGCAATCACCGGCACGCATGGAAAGACCACGACCACAAGCCTGGTGTCAACGCTGCTTATCAATGCCGGAACCGATCCGACCTTCGTCGTCGGCGGTGTGATCAACAGCACAAACACCAACGGCCGGCTGGGCACCGGGGAGTTTCTGGTAGCCGAAGCCGATGAAAGCGACGCGTCGTTTCTGCGCCTGCAGCCGCAGATCGCGGTTGTCACCAACATCGACAGGGATCACATGGAGACTTACGGCGGGGAATACGATCGCCTGCAGCAGACCTACGTCGATTTTCTGCATAACCTGCCGTTCTACGGGTTGGCCATCCTGTGCTTTGACGATCCCGGTGTCCGGGAAATCTGCGAGCATCTGCACCGGCCCTTCGTCTCGTACGGCTTTTCCGACGGTGTCGACTTCCGCGCCGGTCACTTCTCCCAGTCGGGGCGCGAGAGCGCCTTTGAAGTGTTTCATGACGGGGAGTCAATGGGGGACTTCAGGCTGTCGTTGCCCGGGCGGCACAATGTCCTGAATGCTCTGGCCGTGATTGCGGTCGGGATCAAGCTGGGAATTCCGGAGAGATTTATCCGTACTGCCCTGTCGGGATTCGAAGGCATTGCCCGACGGTTTCAGGCGTTCGGAGAGATTCACTTTCCGGGGCATTCGGTCAACCTGGTCGATGACTATGCCCACCACCCGAGCGAGATTCAGGCCACCTTGCAGGCAGCGCATGACTGCTGGCCGGACCGTCGCATTGTCGTGGTGTTTCAGCCCCATCGCTACACGCGGACCCGAGATTTGTTCGACGATTTTGTCGAGTTGCTTGCCCGGATTCCGGCGCTGGTGATCACCGAGGTATACCCGGCCGGCGAAGCCCGGATTCCAGGCAGTGACGGGGACGCGCTGTGCCGGGCCGTCCGGAATCAGGGCGGGGCACCGGAGTTTGCCAAGACCCTGGAACAGCTCAAGGGCATTCTTCCGAACCTGACCCGACAGGATGACATTGTGATCACCATGGGTGCCGGCACCATCGGGCAGTTTGCCGCGCAGCTGGCCGCTGCCGGGACGTCGGGATGCCGCAAGACGGAGCAGGCCAGTGCTTGATACCGGCAGATACTGGGATTTTCGGATGCCGGAGGGCCTTGGCGGGGAGTTGCGGATGAACGAACCCATGTCGCGGCATACGAGCTGGAGAACCGGAGGTGCTGCGGATTACATGTATCTGCCCCGCAGCAAGGAGGACATCGTCCATCTGCTCGGGTCGCTGCCCGAAACCATGCCGGTTTCGTGGATCGGCCTTGGCAGCAATTTGCTGGTTCGGGATGGAGGGATACGGGGCATGGTCATCCAGACCTCTTCGGGTCTCAAGCAGATCAGCGCTTTGGGTGATGGCCGGATTTATGCGGAATCCGGCGTCTCCAGTGCCAATGTGGCGAAAGCCGCGGCCTCGTGGAGGCTGGCGGGTGTCGAGTTTCTCGCCAGCGTTCCCGGATCATTCGGCGGGGCCTTGGCCATGAATGCCGGCGCATTCGGAGACGAGATCTGGGGCCACGTGGAGTCGATCGAGTGTGTGGACCGCACGGGGCAGTGCGAAGTGCAGGCAAAAGGCGCCGTACCCCATGGATACCGGCGGGTCGAATTGCCCGCCGGACGCTGGATTCTGTCTGCCGTCCTGGCGCTGGATGAAACCGGTGCGGGGTATGACGGCCAGCAGATCATCCGCGAGCAGCGGGCACGCCGCAATGCTTCCCAGCCGGTTCAGACCGCCAATGCCGGTTCGGTATTCAAGAATCCGGACGGAGATTTTGCGGCTCGACTGATTGAGCGATGCGGCTTGAAGGGCTACTCGATAGGCGATGCCGTGGTCTCTGAAGTGCATGCCAATTTCATCATCAACCGTGGCCGAGCCGCCACCTCGATGCAGATCGAGGCGTTGATTGACCATATCCGGAACCAGGTCGAAGAAGCGACGGGTGTTCGACTCATTCCGGAAGTGCGGATTATCGGAGATCGCCCATGACCCATGACTATCGACATGCTCTGGATCTGGGAGCCGGCCCGCAGCACGAGCAGATGGGCGACGAACCGACACCGCAGTGGAAATCGACAGTCAGGAGCGTGCTCCTGTTCCTCGGCGCTCTGGTCGTGCCGTTGGGCATCATTCACGCCGTGGACGAACTCTATATGCCGGACAACCATCTCTTCACAGAGGTCAGGATCAACCATCAGTACGGAAATCGGGGCCAGGACCTGGTGAGAGAAGCCGTCCTTTCAGGTCTCGACGGAAACTTTTTCTCGGCCGATATCGAGCGGCTTGAAGAAATCGTTTCAGATATCCCCTGGATTTCCTCTGTCTCGATCCGTCGTCAATGGCCCTCTACCCTGATCGTGGCGATAGCCGAGATCAATCCGGTCGTGCGGTGGTACGACAGCGAATGGATCACGTATTCGGGAGAGGTGCTGGATATTCCGCCCTTTCTTGAGCCCGACGAATACGCCCACCTGCCCATGATGTCCGGTCCGCAAGGCGACGAGCCGGAATTGCTGGACGCTTTTTTCAGCTGGTCCGACAAGTTTGGAGCCTGGGGTCTTGCCCTGGATTCATTCAGGGTCGATGAAGGGCGGATCTGGCATTTTGAGCTGTCTCTCGGGGCGTTGTCGAAGAGCCGGTTCCTGTCGGCGAGCGAAGGCGAGACGCCGGCGGCGGCACAGGCGACCGTCAAGATGGAGGTCGACGAGGAAAATGCCGGAGAGCGGATCCCCCGGTTCGTTGCAAGCCTCGACCGGTACTTGATCGATCGATTCGAAGAAATCCGGTCGATCGACCTTCGATACACGAATGGCTTTGCCATTCGCTGGAAGAACGAGCAGCCTTCCCTGGCATTGGGCAACTCGCATTCCCTGCCCGGAGAGAGGCATCAACCCCTGAAAACGATCAACTGAATAGTCATGGCAAAGAAATCTCAAGATCAAGTGCTTGTCGGTCTGGATATCGGCACCACCAAAGTGCTGGTTATCGTTGCGGAGTTCAATGATCAGGGCAGCATGAAGATCATCGGTCTGGGCCACCACCACGCGAAAGGTATGAAAAAGGGCGTGGTTTCCGATATCGAATCGACCGTGCAATCCATCCAGAAGGCCGTGGAAGAGGCGAGCCTCATGGCCAACTGCAACATCGGTTCCGTCTATGTCGGGATCGCCGGTGCCCATATTCGCAGTATCAACTCACACGGTGTCGCCGCGATCAAGAGCGGAGAAGTCGATCAAGGCGATGTGCAGCGGGTGCTGGACGCGGCTCGGGCGCTGGCGGTGCCGAACGGCCAGCGAATTCTTCATGTCTTGCCTCAGGACTTCAGCATTGACGAGCAGCAGGGAATCCACGATCCGATCGGAATGTCCGGCGTCAGGATGGAAGCCGGCGTGCATGTCATCACCGGTTCGAACAGCGCAGCCCAGAACATCATGAAATGCATCCGATGCTGTGGGCTCGAAGTCAACGATCTCGTTCTCGAGCAGATTGCCTCATCCGAATCCGTGCTCACGTACGACGAGAAGGATCTGGGAGTCTGCATGGTCGACATCGGGGGCGGGACGACCGACATTGCGGTCTATCACGACGGATTCATCAAGCATACCGCGGTCATCCCGATTGCGGGCGACCAGGTCACGAATGATGTTGCGATCGCGCTCAATACGCCTCGCACCGCCGCCGAGGACATCAAGAAGCGTTATGGCAACGCGTTGATCCAGATGGTGGACAAGCATCAGGAAATCGAAATTCCGAGTATCGGGGGGCGCCCGCCCCGCACGCTCCTGCGCTGGGCGCTGGCCGAGGTGATCGAACCCCGGATAGACGAATTGATGGTGCTGGTTCAGGCGGAACTCAGCCGGAGCGGCTTTTTGGACATGATCGGCTCGGGAATCGTGCTGACAGGCGGAACATCGCGTCTTGAGGGCATTGTCGAGCTGACCGAGGAAATATTCCATTTGCCGGTCCGACAGGGTCTCCCGGACTACCGGGGGAATCTTGAGCAATCAGTCAGAAATCCGATCTATTCGACCGGTATCGGGCTGGTGAAATACGGCTATGCCCGCCAGAGCCGGCCGAGCCCGTTCCTGAATGAATCCTTGGGGAAGGGTTCGATGGGCAGATCCGTCAAGGGCTGGGTCAGGAGCGTGTTTTCGTGAGGCGACAATCGGTAATCATGCACCCCTTACATCCGACAATTTTTGAAAATAATAAGGAGTAGATATTATGTTTGTAATTGAGAATCAACGTGCGGTTATCAAGGTAATCGGTGTTGGCGGTGGCGGTGGAAACGCAGTCGAGTACATGCTGTCTGAAAAACTCGAGGATGTCGAATTCATCGTCGCGAATACGGATGCACAAGCCTTGGGCAGTACATCTTCCGGCCAGATCACGAGGCTCCAGCTGGGCGAGAACATCACCCGCGGACTGGGTGCCGGAGCGAATCCCGACATCGGGCGACAGGCGGCGCTGGAAATGCGGGACCACCTCGTCTCCGCCCTGGACGGAGCGGACATGGTATTCATTGCGGCCGGCATGGGTGGCGGGACCGGAACCGGTGCCGCACCGGTGGTGGCGGAGGTCGCGCGCGAGATGAAGATATTGTCGGTGGCGGTGGTGACGCGCCCGTTCGAGTACGAAGGGGCGAAACGAAGTGCCGTGGCCGAACAGGGCATCTCGGAACTTCACCAGCATGTCGACTCCCTGATCATCATCCCGAACGACAAGATTCCCACCATTGCCGGAGACGACGAGGACATCGAGACGGCCTTCGGAATGGCCAATCAGGTGCTACTGAATGCCGTGAAGGGCATCTCGGATCTGATCACCAAGCCCGGAAGGATCAACCTGGACTTCTCCGACGTGAAAACGGTGATGGGCGAGATGGGCATGGCAGTGATGGGCTCGGCCACGGCGGGAGGCGAAAACCGTGCTGACGAAGCCATCGGGATGGCCATTTCCAGCCCGTTCCTCGAGGATGCCGATATCGAGGGCGCGAAAGGCATCCTGGTCAATATAACCGGAGGCCCCGATCTTCGTATCGGAGAGTACCGGCGAATCTGTACCCTGGTCAGGGAGTACGATCATCCGGACTGCAACATGATGATCGGCATGTCCATCGACAACGACATGAAAGAGGAGATCAGCGTGACGGTGGTTGCTACGGGACTGAAATACGGCGGGTCGACGCTTGAGCTGGCCGAGCCGGCGCCGGCGGAGCCGGAAGGTCAGGACCAGGATGAAGCGGCCCAGGCAAGCAGGGCCCGTCGTCGTGACAGCCGATTGGAGATGCTCAATACTGCGCCGGCCGACTATTCCGAAAAGAACATGGACCGATACGATCTGCCGATCTGGTTGCGCAAGCAGGCCGATTGATTGTCCAGACCGGGAAGGCTCCCCGGAGTGTCGGGCAGAACCAGCTGTCATAGGTATGGAATGCGCTGTCGGCGGGAAGGTTGTGTCCCGTCATGGGAAAGATGATGGAATGGCCCGTTTTTGGTCTCACGGCGCTTGGCCGGTTGTTGACAGACCGAGCGGATGTTCCGGAATCCGTGTTCATTGCACACTGCTCAGGGTAAAAAAAATGTAATGTAGGGAGGGGTTGACACACGTGTATAATGCCTTCAGCCCGCAAATCTCCCCGAAATTAGGAAAGTCTGGATTGTCATGGTTAAGCAACGGACACTGAAAAACCCCATCCGCGCGACGGGAGTGGGTTTGCATACCGGAGAAAAGGTGACGCTGAGGCTCAGGCCCGCCGATCCGAATTGCGGGATCATTTTCCGCCGGGTCGATGCAGGAGGGCGTATTCTCGGAGAATTCCCCGCCAATGTCGAGGACGTCCGGGATACGCGGCTCTCGACAACTCTCGAGAGGGACGGGATTCGGGTCTCGACCGTGGAACACCTGATGTCCGCGTTTGCCGGGCTGGGCATCGACAATGCGATTGTCGAATTGAACGCTTCCGAAGTTCCGATCATGGACGGGAGTGGCGGTCCGTTTGTGTTCCTGTTGCAGTCGGCCGGGATTGTCGAGCAGTCCGACCCGAAGAAATTCATTCGTATCAAGCGCCGCATCAAGATTCGTGACGGCGACAAATGGGCAAGCCTCAGCCCCTACCCCGGCTTCAAGGTGAGGTTCACCATTGATTTCGATCACCCCGTCATGCAGAACTCGACCCAGAGCGAGGAGTTGCAGTTTTCCACCACCTCATTCATCAAGGAGGTCAGCCGGGCCAGGACATTCGGCTTCATAGACGAGCTGGAAATGCTCCAGAATGCCGGGCTGGCGCGCGGCGGCAGCTTCGATAACGCAATTGTTCTCGATTCCTTCCATATCCTGAACAAGGAAGGTCTTCGTTACGAGGGCGAGTTCGTCAAGCACAAGATACTCGACGCAATCGGCGATCTGTACTTGACCGGCCATCTCCTGATCGGCGAGTTCCAGGCCTACAAATCCGGCCACGCGCTGAATAATCGGCTGGTCCGGAAGCTGATGGCGGACCAGTCGGCATGGGAACTGGTAACGTTTGAAGACGAAGCCGATGTGCCGATTTTCCTTAACAGTGTCGCACTGGCCTATTGATTCCTGAGTTGTCTCTGCGCGGTCTTCGCAAGCCGCTCAAGTGACAGTTTCAAACGTGGATTTGCCGCCTTCTCGGAAGCCTCGATGATGCTTTTGGCTGCCTTTTCGGATATCGGAATCACATGCTCTGCCCGGCTGGCGGGCAGAGGGCGGCTTCGGTTCACGGGCGACACCTTGACCGCGACCTCCCTGACCGAAAAGCCGTGCTCCCTGAATTGTTTCAGGATGGATGGAGCCTGAAACCGGATATTGGTTGCCCATACTGGCGATTCGCAGATAATGACCAGTCGGCCGGATCGCTGAAGCATCGGACGTGCATGGGATGCCATCGTTCCGGCGACATGCTGCCACAGTTCCCGGAGTTCGGCGTCTTTGCGGGTTTCGGGCTTGTTCAGTCCAGCGGGTATAATCCCCTTGGTGAATGCCGAGATCGGTTTCATGCTGATACAGTCCGCTAGTCTATCTTTGGCATAATTTCGAATCATTCCTGATCGTACTACACAATATCCATGCTGCAAACTGCACTGAAAAAGGTCTTCGGTGATCGGAACCAGCGACTGCTTCGGAAGATGCAGAAATCGGTCCTCAGGATCAATGCGCTCGAACCGGAGATGCAGGCCCTGTCGGATGAGGAACTCAAGGCGAGGACGAATGCATTTCGGGAACGGTCCGCGAGCGGGGAAACAGCAGAAAGCCTGCTTGAGGAAGCGTTCGCGGTGGTCAGGGAAGCCTCCGTAAGGGCGATCGGATTACGGCATTTCGATGTCCAGCTGATCGGAGGCATGGTGTTGAATGAAGGGAAGATCGCCGAGATGAAGACCGGTGAAGGCAAGACCCTGGTGGCGACATTGCCCGCCTATCTCAATGCGGTTTGCGACTCCCCGGTTCATATCGTGACCGTGAACGACTACCTCGCGCGCCGGGATGCGAAGTGGATGGGAGAGATTTACGCATTTCTCGAATTGAGCGTGGGTGTCGTGCATGCGGACCAGGAGCGTGACGAAAAGCAGCAGGCCTACCGGTCGGATATCGTGTACGGAACCAATAACGAATTCGGATTCGACTACCTTCGGGACAACATGGCGTTTTCCAGCAAGGACCGGTTCCAGCGCGGCCTGGGTTTTGCCATCGTCGACGAGGTGGACTCGATCCTGATCGACGAGGCGAGAACGCCGCTGATAATTTCCGGGCCTTCCGAAGGTAGCGTCGAGCTGTACCAGGAAATCAACACGGTGATTCCCCGACTCACGCGCCAGATCGAAGAGGACGGGCCGGGCGACTTCACGGTCGAGGAGAAAACCCGGCAGGTCGCTCTCACCGAAGCGGGTTTCGAAAGTGCGGAAAAGATCCTGGCCGAGTCCGGATTGTTGCCGGAGGGGGGCAGTCTCTACGATGTCAGCCACATCGGGCTGTTGCATCATCTGTATGCGGGGTTGCGGGCCCATCATGTTTTCAGGCGGGATGTCGAGTACATCGTCAGGGACGGGACCATCGTGATCATCGACGAATTCACCGGCCGAATGATGCCGGGACGACGGTGGTCGGAAGGCCTGCATCAGGCGATCGAGGCCAAGGAAGGCGTGCCGATCCGGCAGGAGAACCAGACTCTGGCGTCAATCACCTTCCAGAATTATTTCCGGCTGTATGACAATCTGTCGGGAATGACGGGTACCGCGGACACCGAGGCACCGGAATTCCTCCAGATCTATGGGCTTGAGGTTGTCGTCATTCCAACCAACATGCCGATGATCCGCAATGACTTTCCGGATCAGGTGTATCGGACCGCGGGAGAGAAATTCGAGGCCATCGTCGAGGGTATCGAATCCTGCAGGGCGAAACAGCAGCCCGTTCTGGTCGGCACGGCGTCAATCGAATCTTCCGAGCTTCTTTCCGGGATTTTGAAAAAAAAGAAGATTCCGCATCAGGTGCTCAATGCCAAGCATCACGAACGGGAGGCGGAAATCATCGCGGAGGCCGGGAGGCCGGGCAAGGTGACCATTGCCACCAACATGGCCGGCCGGGGAACCGATATCGTTCTCGGCGGCAATCTGGAAATCGAAATTGCCCGGCTCGAGGAGCCGGATGCGGTCGAACAGGCACGGCTGCAGTGGGAGACTCGCCATCAACAGGTGATCGAGTCCGGCGGATTGCACGTTCTGGGTACGGAACGAAACGAATCGCGGCGTGTCGACAACCAGCTGCGGGGGCGCTGCGGACGCCAGGGAGACCCCGGATCGAGCCAGTTCTATCTTTCGCTGGAAGACAGTCTCATGCGTATTTTCGGTTCGCAGAAAATTTCCGGATTGATGGGCAGGCTGGGAATGGAAGAGGGAGAGGCGATCGAGCATACCTGGGTGACCCGGGCGATCGAAAATGCCCAGAAGAAGGTCGAAGGGCACAATTTCGACATGCGAAAACAGTTGCTGGAATACGATGACGTCTCCAACGAGCAGCGGCGGATTGTCTATGATCAGCGAAATGAGCTCATGGATTCGGACGACATATCGGATTACATCGAATATGCCCGGGAAGAGGTGGTTGCGCAGGTAATCGATCGCTCGATTCCTCCCCAGACTCTGGAAGAGCAATGGGACGTGGCCAGGCTCGAGCAGGATCTGGCCGGGAATTTCGGGATCAATCTGAAGGTCGCCGAATGGCTTGAGCGGGAAGACAGTCTGGACGAGGAATCCCTGAGGTCCCGGATATTCGAGGCGGTGGTGCAGGATGCCGGATCGAAGGAAAGCCGGGTTGGCCGCGACAACATGCGGAATTTTGAAAAGCACGTCATGCTCAAGGTGCTGGACGAACAATGGAAGGAGCATCTGGCAAACATGGACTATCTTCGCCAGGGTATCGGGCTCAGGGGGTATGCACAGAAGAACCCCAAGCAGGAATACAAGCGGGAGGCGTTTTCCATGTTCAATGCCCTGCTCGATTCGGTTCGGCACGAGGTGATCTCGATTCTGGCCAAGGTGCACATTCCGACCGAGGAGGAGCGGATCGAGATGGAAAACCGCCTGCGCAGAAAGTTGGCCGAAGAGGCCAGGATGAAATACATCCATGACAACGCCGGTCGATCGGAGCAACCGCCCCAGCGTCCCCGCGAAGTCCCTCCGGATTCCGAAAACCAGCCGTTTGTTCGTACCGAGCGCAAGGTCGGCCGCAACGAGCCGTGTCCATGCGGCTCCGGAAAAAAGTACAAGCACTGCTGCGGCAGGCTCTGATAGCGGATCGAGAGAAGGAATGGCGGACCCGTTCGTGCCCCCGTGCCTTGCGCAATTGCCGCACGTATCCGGACTGGCCATGGCGGCATGCGAGGCCGGCATCAAGTATGCGGATCGCGATGATCTGATGCTGATGACGTTCTGTTGCGGGACCACTGCGGCCGGATTGCTTACGCGCTCGTCCCTTCCCGCCGCACCGGTTTTGGTCACGAGGAAGCATCTCGAAGGAGACTGTCCCAGGGCGCTGGTGGTCAATTCGGGAAATGCGAATGCCTTCACGGGCTCCGAGGGGCTTGAGCATTGCCGGATGATCGGCCAGGCGACTGCCCGGGCGGTTGGATGCGAGCCGGAGCAGGTGCTGATGGCGTCGACCGGGGTGATCGGCGAGCCGCTTCCCGCGAAACGGATTGCCCGGTCGATACCCGAACTGGCCCGGGATGTGCAAGAAGCCGACTGGCTGAGGGTCGCCCGGTCCATCATGACCACCGATACGTTTCCGAAAGGAGCGACCGCGACCGCAGCGATAGACGGGAAGGCCGTTACGCTTTGCGGGATTGCAAAGGGGTCGGGCATGATTGCGCCTGACATGGCGACCATGCTGGCATTCTGTTTCACGGATGCGTCAATCCCGGCCGGGACCTTGAAGGCGATGCTGGCGGAGAGTGCCGGGCGGACTTTCAACGCGATCACGGTGGACGGGGACACCTCGACCAGTGACATGCTGCTCCTGTTTGCCACCGGAACAGCGGGCAATGCGCCGCCCCGGTTCGCCGACGATCCCCGGTTCGTGGAATTCAGAACTGCCCTGGATGCGGTGCTCAAGGATCTTGCATTGCAGATCGTGCGCGACGGTGAGGGCGCGAGCAAGTTGATCGAGATTCGGGTCAGGGGGGCGGAAACGGATTCGGCTGCACGGCAGATCGCGGAGGCGGTCGCGAATTCCCCGCTGGTCAAGACGGCAATCGCCGGTGGCGATGCCAACTGGGGGAGAGTCATCATGGCTGTGGGAAAATCCGGCCAGAAGGTTGTGCCCGAGAATCTCGTCCTGAAAATAGGCGGTGAAACCGTCGCCCGGGGAGGAAGCCGGTCCGAGGATTATGACGAGGGACGCGTCGCGCGGCACCTGGAGGGAGCCGAAGTATTGATAGAGATTGATATCGGAATCGGCAACGGGCAATTCACGATGTGGACCTGTGACCTGACCCACGGATACATATCCATCAATGCGGACTATCGATCCTGAGCGCAGACTGCAGGTCGTGGTGGGCCTGTTTGTCAATGACGACCGGAAATTTCTGGTTCAGCAGCGCCGTTCCGGCACGCCCTGCGCGGGAAAGTGGGAATTTCCGGGCGGCAAGATCGAGATGGGCGAAGATGCCGAGTCGGCGCTTCGCCGCGAACTCGGGGAAGAGCTCGGTGTTGACGTTCTGGACGCCAGCAGTCTGGCCACGATACCTCACGATTACGACCATGCCAAGGTCGATCTGGACGTGTTCATCGTCGTCTCCCACAGCGGAGTTCCGCAAGGGCGGGAAGGGCAGCGCGTGCTTTGGTTGCCGGAGAGGGCGATTCGAGAGATGGATGTCCTCGAGGCGGTGCATACCATTCTCGACCACCCGCGGGTGCGCAGGCTGGATCAGGCGCGGAACAGGGAGACGTAGTTCGAGTGCAGGCGTTCGACCTGCTTGGCCAGGTTGGCCAGGCTGTCTTCGTTGCAAATGATATCGTCCGCATGCCGGGTCCGCTCGTCGTCGTCCAACTGGGCAGCCATGATTCGCCTTGCGTCGTTGCGGCCGAGATCGCGTGTGGCCGCGAGCCGGGCGATTCGAAGCTCGCTATTGCAGGTCACGACCAGCACACGGTCAACCTTCCGCCATTGTCCGGTTTCGATCAGTAGGGGAATTTCCAGAACGCAGTAGCAGTCCCGGAGTGTTTCGACCTTGGCCCACATCAGTTCCCGTATCGGGGGGTGGAGTATGGATTCCAGAGTTTGTCGCCGTCCGGGATCCTCAAACACGATTTTTGCCACGCGGGGCCGATCGAGACTGCCGTCCGGATTCAGTACTTGTGGCCCGAATGCCTCGACGATTGCATCGAGATACCGGCTTCCGGGAGTGACCAGCTCCCTGGCGAGACGGTCTGCACTGACAACGGGCACGCCCAGGTTCCGAAACAGTTTCGCGACGGTGGACTTGCCGGTCCCGACTCCCCCGGTCAGGCCCACCGTGCAGGTTGTTTGATCGTCCGTCACGGCTGGAGAATCCGGGAATTGGAACTGCCCCGGTTCCATTGAATATCCGGAGAAGGGAAGGATGCTGGAATCAGGTTATTTTGCATGCGCCTATTGAAAAATGCGGGCCAAGGCATCATAATGGAAAAAACCTACTGTGGCAGTAGGTTTTTGCAGCAGACGACGAATTCCGCCGCATTCATCACCGCGACCGGTTGAGCACACGGTCTGGCGTGAAGCCATTATACCCTGTAACTCCCGGGTCGATTTGAAAGCGGTATCGTTGCTGAGAGAACAGAGCGTTTGGCGTGGTTAAGGTACGGTGCGTTTGACATCCAGAGGCAGATATGCGGTAACGGCGATGATCGATCTGTCGATCAATCAGAACGAAGGTCCTGTCACCCTGAAGAGCATATCCAAAAACCAGGGCATTTCCCTGTCCTATCTTGAGCAGTTGTTTGCGAAGATGCGCAAGTTCGATCTGGTCGAGGGGACACGGGGGCCTGGCGGCGGGTATGTGCTGGCCCGTGATGCCGACAAGATCAGCGTTGCCGATATCGTTCTGGCGGTAGACGAGCCTCTGGATATTACCGAATGCGAAGGGATGCTGAATTGCCATGACGGCAAGCAGTGTGTTGCACACGGGCTTTGGAGCGAGCTGAGCGACCGGTTGCACGAATTTCTCTCGGGCATTTATCTCGGAGAGTTGATGCGCAACAGTGGCGTGGCTACGGACTCGCAAAATCGCCAGGTGGTGGAGATGCCATCCATGTCATCCCGGAAACATCAATCACAGAAATAGTCCATTCATATGAACGAACAGATCCATGCCGACAAGGAGCTCGCTTCGCTGGCCCAGAGGGAGTACAAGGAGGGGTTTGTCACCGATATCGATGCCGACACGCTTCCTCCGGGACTGGACGAAGACGTTATCCGTACCATATCCCGAAAGAAGGAAGAGCCCGAATTCCTTCTCGAATGGCGACTCGATGCCTACCGCCGCTGGTTGGACATGGAAGAGCCGGGCTGGCCTCATCTGCATTACCCGAAAATCGACTTCCAGCAGATCAGCTATTTCTCGGCGCCGAAGCAGAAGAAACTGCTGGACAGTCTGGATGAGGTCGATCCCAAGCTGCTCGAGACCTATGAAAAGCTGGGCATCCCCCTTGACGAGCAGAAGGCTCTGGCGGGTGTCAAGGTGGCCGTGGACGCGGTGTTCGACAGTGTATCGGTGGTCACCACCTTCAAGGAGACGCTGGCCGAGGCCGGGGTGATTTTCTGCCCCCTGTCCGAGGCGGTCAAGGAGCATCCGGATCTTGTTCAGAAATATCTGGGATCGGTCGTGCCGGCGGGAGACAACTACTACGCCGCACTGAATTCGGCAGTGTTCAGCGAGGGGTCATTCGTCTATGTTCCCAAGGGAGTCCGATGCCCGATGGAACTGTCCACCTATTTCCGGATCAACGCGATGAATACCGGCCAGTTCGAGCGGACTCTCATTGTCGCCGACGAGGACAGCTACGTCAGCTACCTGGAAGGATGCACCGCTCCGATGCGGGACGAGAACCAGCTGCATGCCGCAGTGGTCGAACTGGTCGCGATGAAGGGAGCGGAAATCAAGTATTCCACGGTGCAGAACTGGTATCCGGGCGATGAGGAAGGCAAGGGCGGCATCTACAATTTTGTCACCAAGCGGGGAATCTGCAAGGGCGGAGGATCGAAGATATCCTGGACGCAGGTGGAAACCGGATCGGCGATCACCTGGAAGTATCCCAGTGTCGTGCTCGAAGGTGACAACTCGATCGGCGAATTCTATTCGGTGGCCCTGACCGGCAATTACCAGCAGGCGGATACCGGAACCAAGATGGTTCATATCGGAAAGAATGCCACGAGCACGATCATATCGAAAGGCATTTCGGCCGGACACGGCCAGAATTCATACCGGGGCCTGGTCAAGGTTCTCAAGGGCGCGGACAACGCGCGCAACTATTCACAATGCGATTCCCTGTTGATGGGGGACAAGTGTGGCGCCCACACCTTTCCCTACATGGAGGTCAAGAATCCAAGCGCGGTGGTCGAACATGAGGCGACCACATCGAAGATCAGCGAGGACCAGTTGTTCTACTGTCGGCAAAGAGGGCTGTCTGAAGAAGATGCGGTGTCGATGATCGTGAACGGATTCTGCAAGGAGGTCTTCAAGGAGTTGCCAATGGAATTTGCCGTAGAGGCGCAGAAACTGCTGGGCATCAGTCTCGAAGGTGCGGTCGGCTAGGCCGGACGGATCAGGACAATCATCGGATCTGGATATGTTGACGATAGAAAATTTACGCGCAAGTGTTGAAGGCAAGGAAATCCTGAACGGGATAAGTCTTGAGGTGCAAGCCGGGGAAGTCCATGCGGTCATGGGTCCCAACGGTTCCGGAAAGAGCACGCTGGCCAACGTATTGGCTGGCCGGGACGAGTATGAAGTGACTGGCGGTACCGTCCGGTTCAAGGGGCAGGATCTGCTGGATCTGGAACCCGAAATCCGGGCCCGGGAAGGCCTGTTCCTGGCATTCCAGTACCCGGTCGAAATTCCGGGCGTCAGCAACGTGCACATGCTCAAGGCCGCGCTGAACACCCTGCGCAAGCATCGGGGCGAGGAGGAACTTGACGCGGTCAGCTTTCTGAGACTGGTCAAGGAGAAGGCCGCACTGGTCGGCATGAAGCAGGAATTTCTCTACCGGTCGGTGAACCAGGGTTTTTCGGGCGGAGAGAAAAAACGCAACGAGATCCTGCAGATGTCCCTGTTCGAGCCTTCGCTCAGCGTACTCGACGAAACCGATTCGGGCCTCGACATCGATGCGCTCAAGATCGTGGCAGAAGGGGTCAACAGTCTCCGCAGTCCGGATCGCGCAATGCTCGTGGTGACCCATTACCAGAGGTTGCTCGAATACATCGTGCCGGATTACGTGCATGTCCTCGCTCACGGAAGAATCATCCGTTCGGGCGGAAAGGAACTTGCCCATGAACTTGAAGACCGTGGATACGGCTGGATCGAACAGCATGCACGCACAGCCTGATACCCATCCCGATCCGCAAGTCCGGCCGTACCTGGATATCCACGAGCAGGGACGGGAGGCGCTTCCCGGAGAGCGTGTCGAATGGCATGCGAACTGGCGTCATGGCTGCCTCCAGCGATTTGCCGACCAGGGGTTTCCGACACTGCGGGACGAAGAGTGGCGATACACGTCCGTTCGTCCCATCCTGAGCAAGCGATTTGCCCCCGCAGAGGATTCCGGCCTGATGCCGGATTCGTCCGCTTACCGGATCGAAGGCATTGCGCATACCCTCGTGTTTGTCGACGGGATCATGCAGGGGCCGGCCGCCCCTCTCGGCATGGACGCGGGGATTCGGGTGGACTCGATCTCCAGGGTGCTTGAAAACGACCCGGAGCGCATCCGGCCTTATCTGGGAAAGTCGGCTGAAGAACGGGCCCACGGCTTCTCGCTGATGAACAATGCCCTGTATCGGGACGGAGTCCTGGTCGAGATCGGACAGGGCGTGCGCTCGGACGCCCCCCTGGAATTGCTGTTCGTATCGCGGACCGATGCCGCCCTGATCCTGCCCCGGATACTGATTGTCGCCCGGAACAATTCCGTTGCCAGGATCGTCGAGAGGCATGTTTCCGAAACCGGGACAAGCTCCCTGACCAGCGGGGTGGGCGAATTGTATCTGGAGCCGGGGGCGCACCTCGACTACCATCTGGTCGAGTCCCAGTCGGATTCGGCATTCCAGGTGTCCGGCAACTGGGCATACCTGAGCCGGGACAGCCGACTTGATTTCCACACCACGACCGTGGGCGGTGCGCTGGTCCGCAATGATCTCGTCATCGACATGCAGGAGCCTGGCGCGCAGTGCAATCTCATGGGAGCCTACTGCCTGTCGGGCCGCCAGCATGTCGACAACTTCACGACGGTGGTTCACAGCGCGCCCCACTGCAGCAGCAACGAACATTACAAGGGGGTGCTGGATCGGCGATCCCGCGCCGTGTTTCACGGACGGATCCGGGTTGCTCCGGACGCCCAGCAAACCGATGCCCAGCAGGCGAACAACACGCTGCTGTTGTCTCCGGATGCGGAAATCGACACCAAGCCGCAGCTTGAGATTTATGCGAACGATGTGAAATGCTCGCACGGGGCGACCATCGGGAATCTCGACGAACAGGCGATGTTCTACCTGAAATCGCGCGGCATTGACGGCGACAAGGCCCGTTTGATGTTGATCCGAGCATTTGTCGACGAAGTGCTGGAGGCGGTCGGCCCGGACTCCGTGCAGCAGCATGTGAAGGCGCTGATGGACAGCAAGCTGTCGAGGTTGCCGATATCGACGAAATCCGGATGACGATCATGAAGCATGTGAATTTTGATCCCGAGCTGGAACTCAAGAAGGCCCGCATCATGGAGGAGTTCAAGCAGGATGATGGCCCCGGAGAGAGCGAAACCCGGGGAACCTTCAGCGACGGTCCGGTTGCCGAAATCGACGAGAGCGAGCTGCGCGAAGGAATTGTCGAAGCCCTGAAAACCGTCTATGACCCGGAAATTCCGGTCAACATCTTTGACTTGGGCCTGATCTACGATATCCGGATTCGGGATCGGGTTGTGGAGGTCGACATGACCTTGACCGCGCCGGGATGTCCGGTGGCGCATACCTTTCCGGGTATGGTGGAGCGCACGGTGGCCATGGTTCCCGGTGTTGCGGGCGCCATTGTCGATCTGGTGTGGGACCCCCCATGGACGCCGGACCTGATCAGCGAAGCCGCGAGGCTTGAGCTGGGCCTGATCTGATGTCCGAGTGGGTTGCGGCCACGGCGGTCGAAACGCTGGCTCCGGGTGATCACGTGGTCGTGGATGTCGACGACGTGTCGGTGGTCGTGTTCAATATCGACGGCGAATATTATGCGCTTGAGAACGTCTGCACGCACGACGGCAGCGAAATTGCGGACGGTTGCGTGATTGGCGATGAGATTGAATGCCCGTTTCACGGCGCTCGATTTTGCGTACGGACGGGCGAGGTGACCGCCCCGCCGGCCTATGAACCGATCGATACCCTTCCTGTCAGGGTTCGGGACGGAGTGGTCGAAATCCGGGATGACCGCTGGGACTGATCCGTTCCTGACAGGCTGCCGGCCCGGATGAGTTGTCCATTCGCCGGGATTTCACAACCGGGACTTGATATGGGCTTGATGCAATCGCGCCCGCCATTGCGTTGCATAAGCCGCATCCCGTCAACATTGCCAGAATGTATGTCATCGGGGATGTGTTGCGGATTCTTGTCGAGGAGAGTTTGATATGCGTACGATGCTCGAATACAAAGGCTATCTCGGTTCGGTCGAGTACAATGACGACGAACTGCTGCATGGCCGGCTTGAGTTCATTCGTGACCGGGTGCTCTATGAGGGCGAAAATGTCAGAAGCCTCAAGACGGCATTTCACGAGGCTGTGGACGATTATCTTCGGCTTTGTGCAACTGAAAGCCGCAAGCCTGATATGCCACTGAAAGGCAGCTTCAACGTACGTCCTGGTCACGACCTGCACCGTCGTGCGATGCTCTACTCCAGACGCCGGGGAGTCAGCCTCAACGCGATTGTCAGCGATGCATTGCGGCACTATCTCGAGCGTAATGAGCATGCGGTCCAAGACTGATCCCCCCTCAACCTGAAGACAGCATTGCGGAACAGGCACGAGGCCGGTCTGAGACGTTGCTGAGCAGTTGCAACGAAGATTCACGCCATCCTGCCTGGACCACCACTGTCGGTCAAACTTCGGAGAGGGATATGGCTCTATACGGCATCGGGCCCTTGAAGAAAAGCGATGCACGCACTTTGGCGATATGGCAGAATCGACATGACACACGGGCTTCTGCGTTTCATGCTATCCACCCGTGTCCATCCGGTCTTTCGTCAACATGAACATTCGGGAACATCAGGCAAAGAGACTGCTGAAAGCATGCGGAATTGCGATCCCGGAGGGCAAGCTGGCCCGGACGCCGGATGAGGCCCGGGAAAACGCGGCACGTCTCAAGGGCGAGTCATGGATGGTCAAGGCGCAGGTCCGCGCCGGTGGCCGGGAAGCCGGGCGCATGCCCGATGGACAGGGAGGCATCCGCAGGGCGCACTCGCCGGACGAAGTCCGAGAACTGGCCGTGGCGATGCTGGGCAAGCCGCTGGTCACCGACCATACCACTGCCTCCGGCAAGGTGGTCAGTTCCCTCTATATCGAGCAGTACAGGGAGATCGAGAAGGAGTTTGGTGTCAGCCTGACGGTGGATGAGAGACAAGGATCTGTCGTGCTGTTTTTTGGAGAGCGGGGCGGAGCCGACTACCTCTCGCCCACGGCCGAGTCCGGATCAACCCATCGTCTGGAGCTTCTTTCCGACCGGAGCATTCCCAAGGAACGGCTGCGTTCCATTCTCGAGAAGACCGGGATCGACAATTCGGCCGCTGAGGGCCTGATCGGGGTCGTGGAGCGAATGGCGGGGCTGTTTTTCGAGAAGGATGCGGTGCTGGTCGAGATCAATCCGATCGGTCTGGCGGGGGGAGCCTGGCTAGCGCTGGATGCGAAGATGACCTTTGATCGAAACGCCCTGTTTCGCCAGGAAGCCATCCTGATGCTGGATCGGGAAGACGGGCCACCGGAGGCAAGCAGACTGGCCAGCATGGATGGTTTCAACTACCTTGAACTGGAAGGGAACGTTGCCAACCTCTCCGTCGGTGCCGGTCTGGCAATGGCAACGATGGATGCGATCAAGTATTGCGGCGGAGAGCCGGCGAATTTTCTGGATCTCCCTCCCGACTCCAGGGTCAACCGGGTGCTGAGCGCGATTGAGCTTGTGCTGTCGATTTCCCGGGCGAAAAGCCTGCTCGTGAACGTATTCGGCGGAGGGATCATGCGTTGCGATACCGTCTCGGACGCGCTTTTGCTGATCCACAGCAGCCGCAGGGTCAATATGCCCATGGCGGTCCGCCTGGCAGGTACTAACGCCGAACTTGCCAACAGAAGGCTGAGAGAGAGCATGCCGCAACTGTATCTGGCCAACAACCTGGCCGATGCCGCCAAGTACGCTGTCGAGGCGGCGGGATCGACCTCCCGGGAAGACGGGAGACAGTCATCGCCGGCGTTGTTGGCGAGACTGAAATCGGCATTCGGCATCTGAGAGGCCGATAAGGAGAAGCCGCTGTGTCGATTCTGGTCAATCGCGACACCAAGGTGCTGTGCCAGGGGATCACCGGGCATCAAGCGAGTTTCTATGTGGAGCGAGCGATCTCCTTCGGCACCCGGATGGTTGCGGGAGTTCGTCCCGGGAAGGGTGGAATCGAGCATCTCGGACTGCCGGTTTTCGATACCGTATCCGAGGCAATGAGCGAAACCGGCGCAAACGCATCGGTGATATTCGTTCCGAAGGAATCCGCGGCCCGGGCCATGATCGAGGTGATCGAGGCCGAGATCGACCTCGTGGTCTGCATCACCGAGCATATTCCGTTGCTGGACATGCTGGAGGTGATGAGTGCGCTTCAAGGGAGCCGGACGCGGCTGATTGGCCCGAATGCGCCCGGAATCATTACGCCGGGAGAGTGCCGCATCGGCATCATGCCCGGAGAGATCTTCCGCAGGGGCCGGATCGGGATCATTTCCCGGTCGAGTACCCTGACCTATGAAGCGATTGACCAGACCACCCGGGCGGGCCTCGGACAATCAACCTGCATCGGCGTGGGCGGAGATCCGGTGCGCGGGCTTGGATTTGCCGATTGCCTGGAGCTGTTTCGCCGGGATCAGGACACGGATGCCGTGGTGCTGATCGGGGAAATCGGGGGCAGCGAGGAAGAGCAGGCGGCGGAATATCTGGAGGGGACGGATTTCGGCAAACCCGTCATTGCCTGCATTGTCGGTGAAAACGTGCCGGACAACACCTACATGGGGCACGCCAGCGCCATCATCCGAAACGGTTACGGTACGGCCCAGGACAAGAAACAGGCATTGGCCAGGGCCGGTGTCCACGTCGTCGCTTCGCCCATCTCAATCGGTCTTGAGATCGGCGAGTTGCTCAATCCTCCCGAGTAGGCCAGCGCTCCACATTCCCTCCGCGGCCGTCCTCGAGGCTGTCGAAATGACTCTCGGCGAGATTCTGTCCGACGAGTCCGAGACCGATGTTTCGGCGCCTTGCCGTCCCTTCCGGGCCGTGTGACGGAAATCGCGGATCGGGAAGGGGTTGACATGGTGCCGGTACTCTGTTCTATGATACTCTCTGTATCTTGTATACCAAATGCCATATACCAAAATAAGGCGATTTGATATGATTCATAATAGAATATTATGTATAAAGTCGTGAATATCAGAGTATTTTATTCATGCAATTCCTAAACACTCCAATGGAGGTCTCACAATGAAATCCAGAATGAAGAATCTCGTCAAGACTGTACTGTCGTCCGCAGTGGCGGTGGCGGCGGCTTTCGGACTGGCCGGACCCGCTGCTGCGGAATGGTCGCCGAAGAAGCCGGTAGAGTTGATCATCATGGCCGGCACCGGCGGCGGCGCGGATCAGATCGCTCGTCTGCTGCAGGGCCTGATCGAGAAGAAAAACCTGTCACCGCGTCCGTTTATTCCGATCAACAAGCCGGGCGGCTCCGGCGCGGAAGCCCTTCGGTACATGGAAGACAAGGCGGGTGACGACCATACGGTGTTGGTGACGCTGAACAGCTTCTACACCACTCCCATCATCCAGGACATCGGCGTGGATGTCAGCACCTTTACCCCCATCGGTCGCATGGCGCTGGACAACTTCCTGCTCTGGGTCAATACCGATCGTGGAGACATCACCGATTTTGACAGCTATGTCGCCGCCGTGAAGTCTGCCGGCAGGGAATGGAAAGTCGGCGGTACCGGAAGCGGCCAGGAAGATTCCATCCTCACTGCCATGATGGAAAGCTATTTTGGCTACGAAGTGACCTATATCCCGTTTCCGGGCGGTGGCACGGTGGCCAAGAACCTGGTGGGCAACCACATCGATTCGACCGTCAACAATCCTGCAGAGCAGAACGAGTTTTACCGTGCGGGCAACACCAAGCCGCTGGTGCAGTTCACCGCGAATCGGCTGCCGGCTTACCCCGATATTCCGACCGCCAAGGAACTGGGCCATCCGATCGAGTACTACATGCAGCGTTCGATTAACGGGCCTCCGGGGATGTCCGCGGAAGCGCAGGCCTGGTACATCGGCCTGTTTGAAACCCTGTTCAATTCCGAGGAATGGCAGACCTTCTGTGTGGAAGACGGATTGGCATGCGAGTCGTTCCTCAAAGGCGATGAACTGGGCCAGTATCACATGACGGAAATCGAAAAGCACAAGAAATTGATCCAAGAGGTCGGTGCTGACGCGATTACCGGATAAGTGGATCGCCTAGCGTTCATTTATTTTGATCGCGTGCGGAGCGGCACGGCCGCTCCGCACGCCTGATCGATGACATTCACTGATCCTGGCCGGGGATTCGCCTCGTGACCGTACGAACTACAGAACTGGTGGCCGCCATCGTGTGCGCATTGTGCTCGATCGGCCTGATGGTGAAGAGCGCGGAACTCAATATCGGCTGGGTTGCAGGAAAGGGACCCGGGCCCGGGGCATGGCCCTTCTGGCTGTCATCGGGCATGTTGCTGGTTTCCGTCATCACCGTTTACCGGTGGTTCAGGAAGATCACTCCGGAATCCCGAAATCTCGAGATATTCATCACCCGGGATCGGTTGGTTGTGGTCGGCGTTTCGGCCGGCTCGATCCTGTTTCTGCTGGTGGCGACCCATATCGTGGGAATCTATTTCTCGCTGTTCCTGTTTCTCCTTTTCTATCTCAAGTTTGTCGGGCGCCACAGTTGGCCTCTGACCATTGTTCTCATGATCGGGATTCCGGTATTCATATTCTGCCTGTTCGAATGGGCGTTGAAAATTCCGCTTCCCAAGTCGTTCACGGAACCGATGTTCTACCCGATCTATGACCTCATGTATTCGTGAAAGGAGCGGCGGCAAGTCAGACCAACCGGACCGGACAATGTCCTTTGTGAACTTAAGGTAAAACGACCATGGACTCGATATTCACACTGTTGGCTTCAGGCATTCTGGAAGCCATGCAGCCGCTGAATTTCATGATGATCATCATCGGCTGCACCATCGGCCTGCTCGTCGGCGCCATGCCGGGTCTCGGTTCGGTGAACGGGGTTGCGATTCTCCTTCCGATCACTTTTCTGGTTCCACCGACGGCGGCCATAATTTTCCTGGCCGCGATCTATTACGGCGCGATGTACGGCGGTGCCATCAGTTCGATAACACTGGGTATACCCGGTGCTTCGACAGCGGTGGCAACCGTGTTCGACGGCCGGCCGCTGGCCCAGTCGGGCAAGGCGGATCGGGCGCTGATCGCCGCGGCGATCGCCTCGTTCATCGGCGGCACCATCTCGGTCGTCCTGTTTACCCTGTTTGCGCCACCGCTTGCGGCCTTTGCGCTGAAATTCGGTCCTCCCGAAGAGTTTGCCCTGATGGTTCTCGCTTTCGCGACCTTCATTGGGCTTGGAGGCGACGACATCCCGAAAACAATCTTCTCCATCCTGATCGGCCTTGTGCTCGCGACCATTGGACTCGACATCATTTCCGGGCAGCCGCGCCTCATATTCGGGGATATCACCGGCTTTTTGCACGGCATCAACTTCCTGGTCCTGGCGATCGGAATCTACGGGATCGGGGAAATGCTGTGGACGCTGGAGACCACTCGGGGTGAAGTGACCGTTCACAAGGTGAAAATGTCGGTCAGGTCCTTCCTCGCCAGTCTCAGGGAAATCAAGAGCTATATCGGAACCACGAGCCTCGGCTCGGTGATCGGCTATTTTGTCGGCACCCTGCCGGCGGCCGGTGCCACACCCGCATCGCTGATGTCCTACGGGCTCGCGAAAACCTTCTCGAGCAAGCCGGAAACCTTCGGGAAGGGCAACGTGGCCGGCGTTGCCGCTCCCGAAGCCGGAAACAATGCCGCCTCGACCGGTTCCATGCTTCCCATGATCACATTGGGCATTCCGGGCTCTCCGACCACGGCGATCCTTCTCGGGGGCATGATCATCTGGGGCTTGCGCCCGGGACCCCTGTTGTTTACCGAACACCCCGAGTTTGTCTGGGGATTGATCGGCTCCCTGTACATTGCAAACTTCGCGACTGTTCTTATCAACCTGGCGTTCATTCCCGTCTTCGTCAAGATACTGACGTTGCCGTTCACGATTCTGGCTCCGACGATCTACATCCTGTGCGTCGTGGGCGGTTACGCGCCGACACAGACGATGCATGACGTTTGGCTCATGTTCCTGTTTGGAATTATCGGCTATCTGCTCAGAAAGCTGAATTATCCGGTCGCACCCGCAGTACTCGCGATCGTGCTTGGTCCCCTTGCGGAGCGCTCGTTGCGCCAGTCGTTGCTGGCTTCACAGGGAGAAATGACGATATTCATTGAACGGCCCATTTCGCTGGTCTGCATCCTGTTGGCGATTGCCCTGATCAGCTATCCGACGATCCAGAAGTTGATAAAGAGAAGAAGGGCGCAGGCCACGAGCGGAGAAAAATAGCTTCCAGGAGCATATCGAGACATGACCATGGACAGCAGCAGAAAGAATGTCGTCCGCCTGGCGCCGATTCCTTCCAGTACCGCACTGAAGAATCATGTGGTGGACGCCCTGAAATCGGCCATCGCCGATATGGACATCTACACGAGCGACGAGCCGATCAGGCTGGATGAACGAAAACTTGCAAAAGACCTGAACATCAGTCGTACGCCTGTCCGCGAGGCGATCATGTCGCTGGAGCGCGAGGGTGTCGTAAAACTGATCCCCCGGCGGGGCGCCTTCGTGGTCAGAAAGACCATGTCGGAGATCATCGAGATGATCCGGGTGTGGGCAGTGCTTGAAGGGCTGGCTGCGAGAATCGTGGTGGAAAACGCGTCGGACCGGGAAATCGGCGAGTTGCGCTCCATGTTCATCTCGTTCGACGAAGACCGGCAGCCCAAGGCCTGCATTGATGAATACTCGAAACAGAACATCGAGTTTCATCAAAGCCTGATCCGAATCTCCAAATCTGCCGTCCTGATCGACATTTGCGAGGGACTGTTCTTCCACATGCGGGTGATTCGCCACAAGACGATCAGGGAGGGGAATCGGGCGACAGACTCGATTATCGATCACATGAAAATCATCGAGGCTCTGGAGAGTAGAGAGGCGGACAAGGCCGAGCAATTGGTCAGGGAGCACGCCCTGAATTTGGCGGAACACCTCAAGACCAACCTTGATATTGAATGAAACAACTATCGTATACATGAGAAATCCCATGAATCGAGCAACTGATACGGCGGTGGATACCCTGGCCAGGAAAGACAAGAGCGGAGCGGTGATCTCCGGCGGACATCTGGTGGCGAAAGCCCTCAAGAATGAAGGCGTCGACACAATATTTACGCTGTGCGGCGGTCACATCATCGACATCTATGACGGGTGCCTTGATGAGGGAATCCGTATCGTCGACGTCCGACATGAGCAGACGGCCGCCCATGCCGCGGACGGCTATGCCCGGCAAACCGGGAAACTGGGCTGCGTGGTGACCACAGCGGGTCCGGGCTGTACCAATGCCGTGACCGGTGTGGCAACAGCATTCCGTTCCGAAAGCCCGATTCTGCATATCGGCGGACAAAGCTCCCTGACGCAGCACAGGATGGGATCGCTGCAGGATCTTCCCCATGTCGACATGATGACACCGATCACGAAATTCGCTTCCGGAGTGTTCTCCACGGAACGTGTCGCGGACATGGTGTCGATGGCGGCTCGCGAATGCTTCACCGGCGCCTACGGCCCCTCGTATCTGGAAATTCCCCGTGATATCCTGGATCGCGAAATTCCCGTCGATAGCGCGGTCATTCCCGAGCCCGGGTCGTACAGGGCGTCGGTGCGATCCATCGGCGATCCGGCAGACATCGAGATGCTGACCGACATACTGGTCAAGGCGGAACGTCCGGCGATCCTGTTCGGACAGCAGGTCTGGGCCTGCCAGGGGCACAAGGAGGCGATCAGTCTGGTTCGCGCACTCGATATTCCGGCCTACATGAACGGCGCCAGCCGGGGCATGCTGAAGCAAGACGATCCGCACCATTTCGACCGCACCCGCAGGGATGCGTTCACCAATGCCGACGTGATCGTGATCGTCGGGACGCCCTTCGATTTTCGGATGGGCTACGGGAAGCGGATTTCAAAGGATCTCAAGCTGATACAGATCGACCAGAATTACACCACGGTCGGGAAGAACCGGGATATCCACCTGGGGCTGGCTGGCGATCCCGGAGCGATCATGGCAGCGGTCGAGCAGGCGGCTTCGGGCCGGATCGACAATGGCGCACGAAGCGCCCGCAAGGCATGGATGAAGGATCTGAGGGAGATCGAGGCAGTGAAGCTCGAGAAGCTGATGCCGATGTTCACCACGGACCAGAATCCGATTCATCCCTATCGGCTCGCTTTTGAAATCAACGAATTTCTCGATGAAGAGACGATCTACGTTGGCGACGGCGGGGACATCGTGACCATTTCGGCGCAGGCCGTGCGCCCGCGCAATCCCGGGCAATGGATGGATCCCGGCGCACTCGGCTCGCTCGGGGTCGGCACCGGTTTTTCCATGGCGGCCAAGCTGGCCAATCCCGACAAGGAGGTTGTCTGTCTGTTCGGAGACGGATCATTCGGAATGACGGCATTCGACATGGAAACCTCGCAGCGCTTCGGCGCGCCGTTTCTGGCCATCGTCGGCAACAACTCGCATATGAACCAGATTCGCTATGGTCAGGTTGCGAAGTACGGAGAGGAACGGGGCAATGTCGGAAACAAGCTCGGCGATGTGCCGTTCAGCAAGTTCGGCGAAATGATCGGCGGGTATGGCGAAGAGGTTCACGAGGCCAGCGAAATCCAGCCGGCATTGCGGCGGGCCCGGGAGGCAATCGCCAAAACCGGCAAATGTGCGGTGGTGAATGTCTGGGTCGATCCGGACGAATATGCTCCGGGAACGAAGGCCCAGACCATGTACAAATGATGATCGAGAAGAATAATGCTCAAGGAGAAATCAATGAAAGCGCTGGAAGGAATCAAGATTCTTGATTTTACACATGTGCAGTCGGGACCGACGTGCACGCAATTGCTGGGCTGGTTCGGCGCGGACGTGATCAAGGTCGAGCGGCCCGGTGTCGGAGACGCGACCCGGAAACAGCTTGTCGATGTCGAGGGGGCGGATTCCCTCTACTTCACGATGCTCAATCACAACAAGCGCTCCCTGACGCTCAACACCAAGCACGAGACCGGAAAGGAGGTGCTGGAGCGACTGATCAAAGTTTGCGATGTCCTGGTCGAGAATTTTGCCCCGGGCGCCCTGGACCGCATGGGCTTTCCATGGGAGCGGGTGCAGGAAATCAATCCGCGCATGATCATGGCGTCCGTCAAGGGGTTCGGCCCGGGGCCGTATGAGGACTGCAAGGTCTACGAGAACGTGGCGCAGTGCGCCGGAGGCGCGGCGTCAACAACCGGATTCCGCGACGGCCCGCCTCTGGTTACCGGTGCGCAGATCGGCGATTCGGGAACGGGACTGCATCTTTGCCTTGGCATCGTGACAGCCCTGTTCCAGCGGGAGAGATCCGGACGGGGACAGCGTATTTTGGCTCCCATGCAGGACGGCGTGCTCAATCTTTGCCGGGTCAAGCTGCGCGATCAGCAGCGGCTGGAGCGCGGGCCTCTCACGGAATACTCCCAGTACGGGGAGGGCGTCCCGTTTGGGGAGGCGACTCCGCGGGCCGGCAACGACTCCGGAGGCGGCCAGCCAGGCCGGATTCTCAAGTGCAGGGGCTGGGAAAGCGATCCCAATGCGTACACCTACTTCATCACCCAGGCCGCGGTCTGGACACAGATATGCGAAGTGATCGGAAAACCGGAATGGAAGGAGGATTCCGATTTCGCAACGCCCCAGGCGCGCCTCCCGAGGCTGAATACGGTGTTTGAGGCCATTGAACAGTGGACCATGACCAAGACGAAGTTCGAGATCATGGACATCTGCAATCCACTCAATATCCCGGTGGGCCCGATCCTGTCGATGAAGGAGTTGGCGGAAGAGCCTTCGCTTCGCGAAACCGGCACGGTCGTGGAAGTGGATCATCCCGAGCGGGGCCAGTACCTGACGGTCGGCTGCCCGATCAAGATGTCCGACTCCCCGGTTGATGTCGTGCGCTCGCCCCTGCTCGGCGAGCACACGGACGAAATCCTGTGCGAGGTGCTCGGATACGATGAACAGCAGATTGCCGGCATGCGCGAAGCCGGAGCGGTCTGACGGACATGTTGGAGACGATGCCATGAAAATCGTGGTGCACGGGCAGCAGGCTTTCGGCCGCGCGGTTCTGGAGCGTCTGCTTGAAGGAAACGAGAATGTCGTGGCGGTCTGTACGGCTCCGGACAGGGAGGGCCGGCCTGTCGACCCCCTGAAGGAGCTTGCGCTCGAACGCGGATTGCCGGTCCATCAGCCGTCGTCGTGGAAAACCCCCGAGTCGCTTGATCTGATGCGATCATTCGAAGCCGACCTGTGCATGATGGCCTACGTTCTGCTGTTCGTGCCGGAGGCCGTGATCAACGCGCCCAGACTCGGATCGTTCCAGTATCATCCCTCGCTCCTGCCCATGCATCGTGGTCCGTCGTCCATCAACTGGCCGATTTCCATGGGCGCGACGGAAACCGGTCTGACCATTTTCTGGCCGGACGACGGTCTGGACGAGGGTCCGATCCTGCTGCAGAAGACCTGTTCGATCGGCCCGGATGAAACGCTTGGAGACGTCTACTTCAAAAAACTGTTTCCGATGGGTGTCGACGCCATGATCGAGTCTCTGGAACTGGTCAAGGCCGGCCGGGCACCCCGGATCGGACAGAATCTGGATGAAGGATCCTATGAATCCTGGTTTGGCAGGGACCAGGCCCGCCTGGACTGGAGCGAGTCGGCGGCGCGGGTCTACAATGTCATCCGGGCGTCCAATCCGCAGCCGGGAGCCTGGACGATGCACGGGAATGCCGTGCTCAGGATATTCGACAGCGAACGATCGGGCAGGATCGGCCGACCGGGAGAAGTGCTCGGGATCGATGACGACGGGATTACGGTGGCGGCCGCAGACGGTGCGATTTGCATCAAGAGGGTGCGCTCGGACGGCGGCAAGATTCCTGCTTCGCAATATGCCCGCGACAGCGGTCTCGCCGTTGGCGAGGTCTTGGGCGGGTGAGGACGGAACCTGTCCATTGAACCGATCCGGAAGATAATCCGATGGCAATCAAATCCATTCTGGTGCCTCTCGAAGGCGGCGAGGCCGGTTACCGGACGCTGGAGACGGCCCTGGTCGTGGCCCGGAGGTTCGATGCGCATATTGCAACGGTCCACATCTCCGAGAGCGTGATGAAATCAGCCGCCTTCAACAGCCTTTCGAACAGCCTGCAACAGGACGTCCGTTCGGAGGAGAAGCAGTTGCAGACAAGGCAGGCGGAAACGATCCGAAAAACCGTGGAGGATTTTTCCCGAAAGCACGGCCTGGCCATGAACCCCGAACCGGCAAGCCAGGATGGCGTGACCATCTCGTTCGAGCACGAATTCGGGCAGGTCAACGACTTGCTGGTCCACCATTCCCGGTATCATGACACCGTCGCGATCGCCCGCCCGGAAAAGGCGGCAGGCCAGCTTCGGATGGGAGGAGTGGAAACCGTAGTGAATACGCTTCTTTTGTATTCCGGAAAGCCGGTCGTACTGGTGCCATCGCAGTGGCGGCCTCACCGGGCGAGACACGCCATGATCGCCTGGAACGACAGTCTGGAATCGTCACGCGCCCTGTCGATGACGATTCCCTGGCTGATGCAGATGGATCGGGTGACGGTAGCGGTTGCCCGAAGCCGGCTGGACGGAGGTGAACGCGTACGCCAGCAGCTTGCATTCCACGGAATCGGCGCCCAGCTCAATACGCTCGACCGGGGAAACCAGTCTGTTGGCAGGCGGTTGCTTGCGATGGCCGATGAGATCGAAAGCGATTTTTTGGTCATGGGGGGATACAGCCATTCGAGAATTCGCCATCACATGTTCGGAGGAGTCACGGATCATGTGCTTGCCCACTCCCACATCATCACCGTCATGGTGCACTGAGCGGTCCGCCTGCCTCACAGGCGCAGGATATCGTTTCGGACTGCCGCGATAGCTGGCCAATCCGACCCGGAATTGGAGTATTGCCCAAGACTCCGGCATCTCCCCGAGATGTGTCGTGCCGACCGGCTGGCAGCCATCGGAAAATCAATCGGCATGTGGACTTTTCCATCGCGGTCGTTGAGAATACATCTTCACACTTTTTGGTAAATCGCCAAGCTCTGAATCATGTGTCATCCGTCAAGCCCAAATGGCCGGAAGTTGAATTTTGTACGGCCGGATTCCGCTCCCGATCGACCTGATTCAGACCGTATCCTGCTCTCCACGTCTGCCGGTTTCTGAATGGACAAGCTGATCGCAACCGGCGGTAAACCCCTGAGTGGTGAGATTCGCATCTCCGGCGCGAAAAACGCCGCATTGCCACTGATGATCTCGTCCCTGCTGACCCGGGAGACGGTGATGATCAGCAACGTGCCCCATCTGAACGACATCACCACCACGATGGAACTGCTCGGCCAGATGGGTGTTGGATTGCAGGTCGACGAAAAGATGTCGATCCAGACCGATGCCTCGACGCTGAACAGCGCGGTTGCCCCTTACGAACTGGTCAAGACCATGAGGGCCTCGATTCTGGTTCTGGGACCCCTGGTGGCTCGGTACGGGCACGCGGAAGTGTCTCTGCCCGGCGGATGCGCGATCGGGTCACGGCCGGTCAATCTGCATCTGAAGGGATTGGAGGCGATGGGGACGGATATCATTTTCGAGGGTGGCTACATCAAGGCCCGGGCAAAGCGCCTGAAAGGCACGAGAATCTTCATGGACATGATTTCGGTGACCGGCACGGAAAATCTGATGATGGCCGCGACCCTGGCAAAAGGTACGACCGTGATCGAGAATGCGGCCAAGGAGCCGGAGATCGTCGATCTTGCGGAATCCCTGAACGACATGGGAGCCCGGATCGAAGGTGCCGGAACGGACCAGATCGTGATAGACGGTGTCGAAGAGCTCGGGGGCACGGCCCACCGGGTCATTCCCGACAGGATCGAGGCGGGAACATTCCTTCTGGCGGCCATGGTGTCCGGGGGGCAGATCAAGCTGCGGGACGTCCGGCCGCAGCACATGGAGGCGGTGCTGGGCAAGCTGTCCGAAGCGGGTGCCGCAGTTGAAACCGGGGAAGACTGGATTTCTCTCAAGTCACCGGATGGACCGATTCGTCCCGTCGGGATAAGAACCTCTCCCTATCCCGGTTTTCCCACCGACATGCAGGCGCAATTCGTATTGCTCAATACCGTCGCGGATGGGATGTCGACAGTCGTTGAAACGGTTTTCGAGAATCGCTTCATGCATATTCACGAACTCAGGCGCATGGGAGCGAATATCGAGCTTGACGGCAACACCGCGGTGATCCAGGGTGTAAGCCGGCTGAACGGTGCGCCCGTGATGGCAACCGACCTGCGGGCTTCGGCCTGTCTGATCCTGGCCGGCCTGATTGCGGAAGGCCAAACCACGATCGACCGGATCTACCACATTGATCGCGGTTACGAGTGTATTGACGAAAAGCTGGCACTCATCGGCGCCAGAATCAAGAGAATACCGGGAGCCTATTTCGCAAGCCGGTCTGACGAGCCCGTCTCGTAGAGTCGTTTACCGGTTTTGAGCGATGCTGGCTTCCCTTGATTACGCCGACCCCGGTTTCTACAGCCGCCTCGACAGCCTTCTCAAGCGGGACGGGAAGGAGGCGGAGAATGTGGATGCCGTCGTGCGCGACATCGTCTCGAAAGTGCGATCCGGAGGGGATGAGGTCCTGCTGGAGTTGACCCGCAGACTGGACAGGCGGGACATGGATATCGGGGATCTGGAATTGTCGTGCGAGAAAATCCGGAGCATCGCTGCCGAGACGGATCCGGAATTGAGGGAAGCGCTGGTTGCCGCGGCAGACCGGATACGATGGTTCCACGAAAAGGAGCGCCTCGAATCGTGGAGTTGCCGTGATGAGGACGGCACTGAACTCGGGCAATCGATCATGCCCATCGAACGGGTCGGCGTCTATGTGCCAGGCGGCACGGCCTCCTACCCTTCTTCGGTTCTGATGACCGCGATACCCGCAAAGGTGGCGTGCGTGCGGGAGATCATCATGACCGTTCCAATGCCCGATGGCGAGGTCAACCCCGCCGTGATTGCCGCGGCCGAGATTGCGGGGGTAGACCGGATTTTCAGCGTCGGCGGTGCCCAGGCGGTCGCTGCGCTTGCTTACGGCACCGAAACCGTTCCGGCGGTCGACAAGATCGTGGGGCCTGGAAATGCCTATGTCGCGGCGGCCAAGAAAATGGTTTTCGGGAAGGTCGGGATTGACATGATCGCGGGCCCGTCCGAGGTGGTGGTGATCGCGGATTCCACGGCCGATCCGGAGTGGGTGGCCATGGACCTGTTCGCCCAGGCGGAGCACGACGAATTGGCCCAATCCATCGCGATTGTGACCGATCCGGCCGTCGGCGAGGCGGTTCTGGCCGCTGTCGAGAGATTGTTGCCAGGCATGGAGCGTCGCAGGATCATCGAGGCTTCATTGTCTGGAAACGGGGCCCTGATTCGGGTCGGAAACACATCCGAAGCGGCTGAAGTGACCAATTACATCGCGCCCGAACATCTTGAGTTGATGGTGTCGGACCCGTCCTCCCTGGCTGGCGAGATCCGGCATGCCGGTGCCATATTCATCGGAAAATACAGTGCCGAGGCATTGGGCGATTACTGCGCGGGACCGAATCATGTGCTGCCGACATCCGGAACTGCAAGGTTCAGTTCACCGCTCGGCGTGTACGATTTCCAGAAACGAAGCAGCACTCTCGAGGTGTCCCCGGCCGGGGCCGGGAAGCTGTCCCGGATTGCCGCGACCATGGCCCGGAGCGAGGGGCTGACGGCGCACGAGCGTGCCGCGACATATCGTGCCGGCGCTGAATCCGGAAACCCGTTGTCCGCGGACGACAGGGCCCGGCAGTCTGTCCGGCAATGGGTCCCGGAAAGTATCCGCTCAATGTGCGCTTACACGGTTCCCGACCCGGCGGGCATGGTCAAGCTTGATGCCATGGAGAACCCGTACACGCTCCCGGATTCCCTGAAACGGGAATGGGTGAAGGCGGTTGGGCAGGCCGAGATCAATCGTTACCCGGATCCGCAATGCCGGGAACTGAAACGTCGCCTGGGCGAGTTGATCGGGCTGCCCGATTCATGCGGCCTGATACTGGGCAACGGTTCCGATGAACTGATCCAGATGCTGGTTCTGATTCTGGGCGGCCGGGGCCGGACGATCATGGCGCCGTCGCCTTCTTTCTCCATGTACAGGCAGATCTGCCTTGCCACGTCGACCCGGTTCGTGGAAGTGCCGCTGGGGGTCGGCTTTTCCCTGGACACCGAAGCCATGATCGAGGCCATCAGGCACAACGACCCGGCCTGTATCTTTCTCGCCTATCCCAACAATCCAACCGGCAACGCGTTTGATTCGCAGGGAATCCGCGAAATCCTGGATGCCGCCCGGGGTCTGGTGGTGATTGACGAGGCGTACCATGCATTCAGCGGCAAATCGTTTCTCGGCGAGATTGCCAGGTATCCGAATGCGGTCCTTCTGAGGACCCTGAGCAAGAACGGGCTGGCCGGCTTGAGACTTGGATTGGCAGTGGCGAGCGCAGAATGGGCAGGCCAGATCGAGAAAGTCCGCTTCCCCTACAATATCAATGTGCTGACACAGGCCAGCGCTTCGCTGATTCTGGACAACTCTGTCGTGCTTGACGAGCAGGCCGCGCGAATCGTCGAGGCGCGGAAAGCCCAGTTCGAAGTGCTCCGGAAGGTTGATGGCGTTACCGTGTTTCCGAGTGAAACCAACTTTCACCTGATACGCGTATCGAATGCCGAGCGGGTGTATCGGGAGCTTCTCGAGAGGGGTGTGCTGGTCAAGAATCTGCACGGGTCGGATCCCGTGCTGGAGCAATGCCTGCGAGTGACCGTCGGCACCCCCGGGGAGAATGCGCGATTTCTGCACGCACTGGAAGAGATTCTCGACTCTTCGGGCGAATAGAGTCGAAAAGGCGGCCGGCTCACACCGCAAGGATGCCGGACCGGCCCCGCCTGCTCGGTGAATTTCACTCGACGGTCTCGGGAGACTGGCGCAGACTGCCCCCGTTCGCAGCGTGGGTCGGCAGGTTCTCCAGACAGATCGAGACAATCCTTCTCAGGCTGGCCATGCCCTCCCGCTTGCCCGGTTGCCTGGACGGATGCGCCAGGCAGCGCATGGCCGACCAGGGTTTGTGTTGGATCAATCGCTCATCCAGCAACTCCCGGTCCGCCTGGTCGAGAAATCCGCAGTCCCGGGACAGCGCCATGCGGGCGAGGAACTCCAGGGCGGCCGATACGCGATCCGGATTGCACTGGCCGGAAGCGAATTTACCCAGATCCGACAGGTCCCGGTTATCCAGTGAATTTTTCGACGGGACCGCAGGATTGTGACGGAGGATTCCGGCAAGCAATTGCGGATCGATTTTCTTGAAATAGAGAGGGATCTGCGATGGCAGATTTCGGGAAAACCGTTTTGCTGCATCACGTTCGAGTCGTTTTCCCCGGTCGCTCAATCCCCGAACGACCAGTCCGGAATGGGTTCCCGTACTTCGGTTTTTCCTGACCCCCATGCGGACCAGGGTGAACCCGCAGTCCAGCCAGAATCCGTGCAAGGGCGCATCAAGGCCGAAGGACGCTCCGATCAGATCGAAATCCTGTTCCAGCCGCCTGATGATTCCGGACAGGAGCTTTCTGCCGTACGACTGCTTCTTGAATCCGGGGTTGACTGCAATGCGGATCACGCGGGCTGCATGCATGGACAGGGCGTTGTCGAACCCGAGCTGAGCGCACAACGCCTCCGGCAACAGGTGGTTTTTCGGTCTGCGACGGTTGCTCCGGATATCGTCCGTCAGTTCGGGAGGCAGCCGGCCTTCCAGGGCGATCAGGGCGACCGAAAAAATGTTGCCCCGGCGGTCTTCAAGGCCGAACAGCCGGAGGTTGCGACTGTCCAGGATTCGGGCGAGATCTGAAGGGCTGGTGCGATAATGGGCCTGGACGAGTATTGCGAAAAGATTCCGGAGCCGCTCTTCGTCATCAGCCAGGCGGGCCGGATCGTACTCGACGAGCACCGGGCTTGCGACCGGACGGATTGTGGAGGCGGATGTCTCCGCGTCCAGGAGCAACAGGCGATTGACCAGGGATTCCAGAGGGTCGTCGCGGCTCCATCTTATCGGTTCCTCCAGCCTGACCCGCCGCCATTTTTGCAAGTGGCGATCCAGGATCTCGTGAAACTTGACCGAAAAGCCCTTGCCCGTCCCCTCGTATCCATGAACCGTGCTGGCGAATGCAATTCGCGGATAGGCCGCCAGCAGGTCCTTGAGCATGGACAGCGGTATGGTCGCGGCCTCGTCAATAAGCAGCAGGTCGATGTCCCGACGCTCTTCAAGCAACGCATCCGGAGAATGGTACCGGATGCGTTCCTCGAACTTCGGGGCCCCTTGCAAGGCGTGTGCGAACAGGGTGTCCGTTGAACGGCGGCCGTGACCGGTTACGGCAATCCGGCAGGCTCTGGTCCGGATCAGTTCCCACGCTGCGATGCCCAGCGCTGCCGATTTGCCCCGTCCTCGGTCCGATTCGAGTACCACAGGCGCGGGACATGAAGAGTCGGCGACAGCCTTGACGGCATCGATTGCGCCTCTCTGGTCCGAATACCCGATCGCGGGCGACGCCGGGGAAGGATCCTCCGGGATATCCGGACTCGCCCGCCCGTCTGGCGGAATCCGTACGACCTGCGGGCAGTTCGCCAGAATTCGCGCGATGCGCGAAAGACAGGCGGAGAATCCGTGTCCTTCGACAGACGCTGTGGTCTTGCCGAATTTCGGCCAATCGGCCAGCGGGGGCGTCAGGAAAACCATGACTCCTCCGGCCGTGATGCAACCGGCGAGAATTCCGACTGCGTCGGGGTCGAAAACCTCGTGACAGTTCAGTATGGCGCATTCGAGCTCGCATCCGAGATATCGACGGGCCTGTTTCGCACTGTTGAGCAGGATGAATCCGGGTGGCCCCGGCCGGCTTTCGGATGTGCCGAACACGACACGGCGGTCGGCATCGAAGCGCTCGCAGAGAGTTGTCGCGGCCTCCAGCCCCCGGTCGACTCCACCGCTGATCAGCACCGCGTGTCGGTGCCGTTTTTGCCGTCCGAGAAATGCCAGCCTGCTCCCGAGTTCCGAGAAGCTCATGGATGCGCTACAGGCGGGCCTTCCATGAGTTGCCGGTATTTCAGGAAGAGAGCGTCACGGCTCTCCTCGTGAGACGGATCGGGCAGGATGCAGTCGACAGGACAAATTTCGACGCAAAGGCTGGTGTCCGAATGCCCGACGCATTCGGTGCAGAGCTTCCAGTCGATCTCGTAGATCAGTTCTCCCTGGTAGATGGCGTGGTTCGGACATTCCGGCTCGCACACATCGCAGTTGATGCAATCGTCGGTGATGAACAGTGCCATGAAGAGAAAATCAGAGAAATCGTTCTTTCAGGGCGGCGTGGACCGCGGGATGCACGAAGGGACTGACGTCTCCCCCGTATCTTGCGATTTCCTTGACCAGACTGGCGGAGACGAAGGTGTAGTTTTCCGACGGCGTCAGAAACACGGTTTCGACAGAGCAGTCGAGTTTCCGGTTCATCGACGCCAATTGAAATTCATACTCGAAGTCCGAGACTGCTCTCAATCCCCTGATGATGACCTGCGCCCGGCAATCGCGTGCGAAATCGATCAGCAATCCGGAAAAGCCCAGAATATCGACACCTTCTGCGCCCGCCAGTACCTGACCGGCAAGATCAATCCGCTCATCGAGCGAGAACAGGGGAGATTTTTCAGGATTGTGTGCGATGGCCACGATGACCCGATCGAACATCTTGCATGCACGATAGATGACTTCGGAATGCCCGCTGGTCAGCGGATCGAACGTTCCCGGGTAGATGGCTGTCTTGCTCATTGGCTCGTTGAAAGGGTTCTGATCATCACTGAAGTCGACTTGCCTCGGCGGGTGTGGCGAGTGATCGACCACCCTTCGGGCAGGGACAGGGGCAATTGGCCTGAAACAAATTCGACATAAACCGTCGCCGATTCGTTGAGTCGTCTTCGTCGCACCAGCGTCGCGAATGTCAACGGAAGTATATTCTTCTTGAACGGCGGGTCAAGAAAAACAATATCGTACCGCATCTTCGAACTTTCCAGATAGCGGATAGCATCCTGGCGGTGGATGAACACAGTCCCTTCGCTTTCCTTTGGCAGGCTGCTGTTGCGCATGGCGCGCCATGCAGCCGGGTGGGATTCCACAAGGTCGACTCTGGCGGCACCCCGTGAAGCGGCTTCAAAGCCCAGTGCGCCGCTTCCCGCAAAAAGGTCCAGGCAGACGCTGTCCACGATCTCGGGGCCGAGCCAGTTGAACAGTGTTTCCCTGCTGGCTTCGGGTGACGGGCGCAACTCCGGCAGGGACGGAAAATGCAGGTACCGCCGTTTCCATTTCCCCCCGGTGATCCGTACTTTCCCTCTGGCGCTCACGCGAATTCGTGCAAAATCTTGACGCATGGATTTTGCGGACAGATGTTACCATATCGGCGGATGCGGACAGTTGCTCCACAGCCCCATTCTATAGATCTGTCGTCATAGACTTTAAGCCATGAACCAACACAGCGGCCTGTTCGCCTATCTTTCCAGAACACGCCAGTCGCTGGCAAATCGTCTGGGTGGATTGCTTTCTTCCGGAGTGCGGCTGGATGATTCCGTTTATGAAGCGCTCGAAGACCATCTGGTGATGGCCGATTTCGGTATTCGCACGGCCAGCGGGATCGTCGATCACCTGAAAAAATCCGCAGCGCGTGAGAAGGTCGCCGAAGCCGCGGAGCTTTCCGCGCTGCTCGAACGCTCGATCCTGGACATGCTCTCGTGCGGGGATGGCGGACAGTCGGAAAGATCGGTTGCGAGCCCGCATGTCATCCTCATGGTCGGTGTGAACGGAGTCGGAAAGACCACGACACTGGCAAAGCTCGCGAATTTCCACAAGCGTCAGGGTTGCTCCGTGATGATGGCGGCGGGGGACACGTTCCGCGCGGCGGCGGTGGAGCAGCTCCAGGCCTGGGGACGCCGGCTGGACGTGCCGGTGATCGCGCAGTCGATCGGGTCGGACGCCGCGGCAGTGGCCTTTGACGCGGTGAATTCGGCGATGGCGAGGAATATCGACTGTCTGCTGATCGACTCGGCGGGACGGCAGCACACCCAGGGGGATCTGATGGATCAATTGCAGAAAATGAAAAGGGTGATCGGAAAGCTTGATCCGAGCGCCCCGCATGAGATCCTGATGACGGTGGATGCCGGAAACGGGCAGAATGTCCTGTCCCAGGTCGAAAATTTCCAGAAAAGGCTTCCGTTGAGCGGGATCTGCGTGACCAAGCTGGACGGTACGGCGAAAGGCGGAGTCATCGTCGCACTGGTCGACCGGTTTCGATTGCCGGTCCGGTATATCGGTATCGGGGAGGGAATCGATGATCTGCGTGAATTTTCCCCGGCGGAATTTGCTGCCGCTCTGGTTCCGGATTTGTCCGATTCGCAAGCGGAGTCGGGGATGCCATGATTGTTTTCAGGGGTGTCAACAAGCGATACAGCAACGGGTTCAACGCTCTGGTCGACGTCTCGTTGTTCATTCCCGGTGGCTCGATCACGTTCATCACCGGCCATTCGGGGGCCGGCAAGAGCACCTTGCTCAAGCTGATCGCACTCAGCGAGATTGCCACCAGCGGACAGATTTTCGTCAACAACCAGGATATCGCCGCTTTCCGGGGACGGCGCATATCCCAATACAGACGCACCATCGGCTGCGTATTCCAGGAGCACAGGCTGTTGATCGACCGGACCGTGGAGGACAATGTGGCCCTGCCCCTGGTGGTCGCCGGAATGCCGATCCGGGATTGCCGCAGACGGGTTCGGGCGGCGCTGGAGAAGGTCAATCTGGGCCGTTTGGCGGGATCGTATCCCGATACGCTTTCGGTCGGGGAGCAACAGCGTGTCGGGATTGCCAGGGCGCTGGTTGCGCGGCCCGACGTGATCCTGGCCGACGAGCCGACCGGAAATCTTGATCCGGATCTGGCCGAGGAAATCATGCGGCTGTTCTTCCTGTTTCACGAACTCGACACCACGGTCGTGATCGCCACCCATGATCATCGCCATCTCAGCAATCCGGCGGCCGGACATCTGAAGCTTGATCACGGGCATGTCATCGAGGATCCGTATTTGTGAAAACCCGGTTGCAAAGACATGCATTCGCAGCCGGCGATGCGCTTCGGCGATTTGCCATGGTGCCGGTCTCTTCCTGCCTGACGATCCTGATCCTGGGCGTGGCGATATCCATGCCGCTGTTCCTGCACAAACTGACGGAGTCGATGGACCGGGTGGTCGAAAAGTATCAGCATGGCAACAGTGTTACCCTGTTCCTGTCCTTTCCCCGGGACATCATGGAGGAGGAACTGGAGCAGGAAATCCGGGAACTGCTGCTCGACTTGCTCAAGATACCCATGGTCGAGGATATCCGGCGCATCTCCCGCGAGGAGGCTTTCGAGGATTTCAAGAGAACGTCGGGCCTTTCCGACATTCTCGACGACTTGCCAGGCAACCCCCTTCCAGAGATTCTGGTGATTGAACCGGTTGAGCGGGCGAGTGCGCAGGAGATGCAATCGCTTGCGCACCGGCTGGGAGCGATCCAGGGGATCGGAAGTGTCTCCTATGAGCGTATCTGGCGCGATCGCTTTGATGCAGTGGCCGACCTGTTTCAGACCGCGTCTGCCGTTATCGGGAGCATGATGGGGCTCGGTGTTTTGCTTATTGTTGGCAACACCGTACGAACGGCGGTGCACAGCCGCAGCGGGGAAATCCAGTTGCTGGACCAGCTGGGCGCCACATCGCTGTTCATCATGAGGCCGTTTCTCTACTACGGCGCTGCCCAGGGGATTGCGGGTGCCCTGATGGCCCTTGTCCTGGTCGGGGTCTGCCTCTACATCCTCGGTGAGCCGGTCAACCGCCTGGCCGATCTGTACGGAAGCGATTTTCGGATTCAGCCGCTTTCGGCATCGCTCGGGACAAAGGTCCTGGTCATGTCGGGCCTTCTCGGGTGGTCGGCCGCCGGTTTTGCTTCGGCGGCATACATCCGGCAGTTGAGAGCTAGCGTGCGCGGAATGTGATGCGACCCTTGGTCAAGTCATAGGGGGTCAGCTGCACGGTCACCTTGTCGCCCCGCAGAATGCGGATATAGTGCTTTCGCATCTTGCCCGAAATATGGGCAATGATTTCGTGCCCGTTTTCCAACTGGACACGGAATTGGGTATTGGGCAGGGCCTCGATAATCGTGCCCTCCATTTCGATGCTTTCTTCTTTCGCCATTGATGAAGAAATCGGTCTAGGATCTGTCGAACTTCACGAAGCGGAAATTATATACTCATTCGGGCCGCAGTGCAGTGCGACATTTGCCGAACGATTCATTCCGGCCCGCAAGCCCGAGGAAACCGCATCGAAGAAATGGACGCGCGAAGGCGGTCGGGAGCGGGTTCATCCGGATTGCCTTGAGCGGCATCCCTATCTGACGACGGTGATTTTGTCCCCGGTGCGTATCGTCCCGGCCGATTCGGGGATGAGGTTGATGCCGAAATAGACCTCGCCGTCCCGTCCCGTTCGATATCCGGAAAGCGTCCGGATGGGTTCGGGCCCCTCGATCATTCCCGTGGCCGGATTGACGGTTGGCACGGCACAGCGGCCGCAGCAACGCGCGAACCGCAAGCGTATGCCGTTGATCTCGAGCTGCTTCCAGCCATCTTCCTCGTAGGGGATCCGGCCATCCACGACAATGTTGGGGCGAAAGCGCTCCATGCCGACAGGATCGTCCAGGCGGCGGTTCAGATCCTCAAGCGAAACCCGGGTCGTCAACAGCAGCGGAAAGCTGTCGGAGAACAGGGTGGAGTCGTCGGCGAGAGAGACTTCGGGGTCGCAAGCGCGCGTCTCGCCAGGCGGAAAGAAAACGAGCTTGCACTGCCTGCCCAGGGCATCGCTCAACCATGAATTGATCTCGTCGCCGTGAACCATGGCGTTGACCCGATCGCCCCATACCTCGACGTCCATCCGCCCGCAGTGTTCCTGCGAGGGTGGGGCAACCTCGATATCTTCCATGCCGAAGGTCGACAGGACCAGTCGGTCGCCTCGCAAAGCGGTTTGAACCAGCGCCATCTGCGGGCAGGATCGCTGTGTCAGGAAGGTACCGACGGGCTCGACCACCATCCACTGTCGATCGGCCTCGAACCCGGTTCGGAGAATACGGGCTCCGTCGCTCTGGATGCCGGCAAGGGACTTGACGGGAAATGTGTATAATTCCGTGATGATCATTTCAGGTTGGCGCAGGCACTGCTGGATGCTTGTCGGGAATGGATAGTGGAACGCGAATTATGTCAGAAAACTCTTCTGTTGCATTGCTGAATGACCTGGTGGCATTCGATACCACCAGCCGAAATTCCAACCTTCAACTCATCGAGTACGTCATTTCCCTTCTGGAGCCGCACGGGATTCCTTTCGACCTGACCCACGACGACGACGGCAGGAAGGCCAATCTGTTCGCGACGCTGGGAAACCCGAACGCGCCCGGGATCGTCCTGTCGGGCCATACGGATGTCGTTCCGGTCGATGGCCAGGACTGGTCCAGCGACCCATTTGGCACCGAGGTGCGCGGAACAAGGCTGTACGGGCGAGGGGTGTGTGACATGAAAGGCTTCATCGCACTTTGCCTGAGCCGTATCCGCACCATTCTCGATGCCGACCTCGACATCCCGGTGCATTTCGCCTTTTCGTATGATGAAGAGATCGGCTGCCTGGGTGTCTCGAAGCTGCTCGAGGGACTGCGGGACAGGCCGGTGCGACCGAAGGCCTGCATCATCGGAGAGCCCACCGGCATGCAGCCGGTTCGGGCCCACAAGGGCATGCTGTTCAAGCGATGCCATGTGCACGGCAAATCAGCCCATTCGTCCATGGTCGACAAGGGAGTGAATGCGGTGACCTCTGCCGCGAGAATTATCGCCAAGGTCGACGAGATACAACGACGGATCATTCGCGATGGTCCCTTCGATCCGGCGTTCGATCCGCCCTATACCTCCCTGCATTGCGGCGTGATTCATGGCGGCACGGTCAACAACATCATCCCGTCCGAGTGCCGGTTCGATTTCGAAATCAGGAATCTTCCGGACCAGTCCGCCGAAGCGCTGTTTGACGAGGTGAGATCTTATGCGGAAACCGTGATCCAGGCCGAAATGCAGGCCGTGGCCCGCCAGACCGGCATCCAGTGGCAGACTCTGGCCGATTATCCCGGCATGGACACTCCCGAAAAGGACCCGCTGGTCAGGGAAGTGTCCCGGCTGCTAGGCTGCGACACTCCTCCGGGCAAGGTCAGCTACGGCACGGAGGGCGGTCACTTTCAGGCGTTCGGAATCCCGACCGTTGTCTGCGGGCCGGGGCACATCGCACAGGCGCACAAACCCGATGAATTCATTGACCTTGAGCAGATGGAAAGGGGAGGGCGGTTTGTGGACGCACTGATCCGGTCGTTGGCATGACAGCCGGATGATCTATCTTGCGCTGGGCGCCAACCAGGGCAACCGCCGGGAGAATCTCAGGCGCGCCATAGCAGAACTCGGACAGAGCGGATTTCGCGTCACGAGGGTTTCTCCCGTGGTGGAGACGCCCGCCATGCTGGATGGGAACGCGGAGCCGGACTGGATCCGGCCTTATCTCAATTGCGTGATCGAGGGCGAGTGCCCCTGGAGCCCTCGGGAAGGTCTTGAAATCGCCAAGCGCATCGAGCGGGGCATGGGACGGACACCGGGACCAAGATGGTCTCCGCGACCGATCGATATCGATCTGCTGATCTGGGGCGATCTTGAAATCCGCGATCCGGACCTGCGCATACCGCACATCGGTATCGCCGAGCGGAGCTTCGTTCTAACGCCACTGCTCCACCTTGCACCCAACCTGGCGGTGCCCGGAACCGGGATGACCGTCTTCCAGTTGAGCCGGATCGCCGATACCGATCCACTGTGGATGGCCATCGTCAACCTGACGCCGGATTCATTCTCCGGGGATGGGTTGGGCTCGAACCAAGACGAACTGGAATCCCGTCTTGAGCGCCATCTCGCACAGGGTGTCCAGATTCTGGATTTCGGAGCCGAGTCCACGCGCCCGAATGCCGCCCCGGTCGATCCCGAAGAGGAATGGCGTCGTCTGGAGCCCGCCCTTTGCCTGGCCCGGGAAAGGATCGGGGGAGATCCGATTGGACCCCGGATATCCATCGACAGCCGCCACTGGCGAACTGTTGCCCGGGCACTCGAGCTGGGCGTCGACTGCGTCAACGATGTCGGTGGGCTGGGTGATCCGAAGATGTGCGCGATGGTTCGGGAAAGCGGTTGCGATGCGGTGGCCATGCACAGCGTGACAGTGCCGGTCGATCCCGACCGAGGGCTGCCCAAGAGCGACAGTGCGCTGGCGCAGGTGAAGGCGTGGATAGAAAGGCGGATGGAATACTGGTCGGATCAGGGGCTGGATCCGGCCAGAATCATCATCGATCCGGGAATCGGTTTCGGCAAGGATGCCCTGCAATCGCTGGAGCTTGTGGGAGGATGCCGACAGCTTCGGGATCACGGGTTGCGTCTGCTGATCGGGCATTCCCGAAAATCATTCATGAAGGGGTTTGCCGGGAGCGCGCCAGATCGGGATTCGGAGACGCTGGGCGTCTCGCTGGCGTTGTCCGGCACAGCCGATATTCTTCGTGTTCACGATCCCGACTCGCACATGCGCGCATACCTGGCCTATCGGCACGTGAAGCCGACAGGCTGAATCCGGTCGGCGGTGAGGCCGGGTGCCGTCCGGCCGTTCGGGACCTTGCGCCATGCGAGGCGTCAGTGCAATACAACGCCGGCAGAGAGGGTGAACACCGGAATCGTGGCATCAAAGGTGTTTCCGTCATCGTCGCACATCTGATAGCTGCCCCTCATGGAACCCAGCGGCGTGCCGATCACGGTTCCGCTCGTGTATTCATAGCTTTCCCCCGGTTTCAGGTAGGGAAATTCCCCCACGACTCCGGTCCCCCTGACTTCCTCGGTCTTGCCGTTGGAATCGGTGATGATCCAGTGTCGGGTCAGCAACTGGGCGGCCTGCTCGCCCCGATTGACGATGTTGACCGTGTAGGCGAACACGTAGTGGTCGGTGTCCGGGGAGGATTGCGCCTCAAGATAGGTGGGCGTGACCGTGATGTCGATTCTCTGGGTGATGCTGTCCATAGGTGAATTAGAAACCAGGCCGATTGATGAATCAAGACCGCAGCTTGAAATAACCTGCACACGCAAGCCGGATCAGGTCCGATGACTACCGGGTATCTACCGGTATCCCGTCATCTCCATGTATCCACGGCCCGAAATCCCGAGGTTGCCGTACAAGCCGGTCAGCCCGACCGCACCCTCGTAATACCGGAACATGAGGTCGACCTCCTGATCCGGCATGAGGCTTTCCACCGCAATCGAAATGGATCCGTCCGGCGCGCTGAACTCCAGTTCCCAGCCGATCGGATATTCGATTCCCGTAGCGGGACTGCGCCATCTTCGGACGGGCTTCATGGCGACCACTTCAATATGCTGTTTCCTGCTGTCAGGCCGGATCAGCACGGCGTGGCGGTAGGGCTCTCCCTCCTCTTGGCGTATCTGGAAAGCCATGATCCTGCTGCCGTCATCGAGGCGCAATGCGAACCAGTCCCACCCGGATTGGCCGGGTTGGAGGATGCCGCTTGACCATTCCCGATCCATCCAGGTCGAGCCGGCGACATCATGGGACATGCCTCCGATCTGAATCTGCCCCGAGGTTGTCATGGCCGGATAGGAATAATAATGGGAAGCCGGAGTTCCCGAATGGCTCTTCGGACTATAGCCGTTCTCGCCCTGCAGAACCGGGGGTCCGGCACTGCGTACCTCGAGATCGATACCGAATCCGTCTCCCTCGGCGAACAATTCAAGTGAGAGCCCGTTTTCGTCCATGTGGCCGAAATCTGTCGCGCTCCAGCCATGCAGCCAGACCCGGAACGGCGTGGCTTCGACGCCTGCAAGTCCCAGAGATTGCCGCGACAGTTCCTGATCGGTGTGGAACCTGCCGGATGCAATGTCGCTGACGGCCAGATGTCCCAGCCAGGTCTGGCTGTTGTTCCACGCATTCTCGATATCCGGTTTGCGGGGGTGGGCAAACCGGAAAAAGGTCAACTGGTAGCCGAACTCCCGATCGTCACGAGTCCGGAGATTGCCTGTGAAGTACCACCACTCATGGCGAAAGCTCTCGTGGGCGCCGTGGTCCGCCGGGAAACGGATCAGGACGTCCGGAGCGGCCCGGTCGTAGTGGCGGGCTTCGGCCTTGTCCGAGAGCATTTCCGACAGGAACGGATCGGCCGGCGGCTGGACATCCCGAGCCGTGAACCGGTACGAGATCGCCCAAACGGCGATCAGGACGCAAAGCATGATGGCGGCGATTCTAGTCATCGCGCAGGCCATTGGAAATCGGTGTGTGCCACATCCGGATGGCCGGGTAGATTCCGCCTGCCGCAGCCGATACCGTGGACATGCCGATTGCCGCCATCAGCAAGACCGGATCGATCCGGCTTGTCATGGTCCACCCGAACGAGCGGACATTGACAACCTCGATCAGTGACAGCGAAAGAGTCAGTCCGATCGGAATCGCGATCAGGCCTGCGAGAAGCCCGGTCAGCGAAGTCTCCGCGATGATCTGCGCCGCGAGTTGGGTCCGGCTGAACCCGATGGCCTTCAGCCTGGCGTTCAGTGCGGTGCGCTCGAGTTGCAAGGCGATCAGGGAGAACACCAACCCGGTGACTGCGACCAGCACGGTCAGCCATCTCAACACCCCGGTGATCTCGAAAGTCCGGTCAAAGACATCCATGGTCCGATCCCGCAATTCCCTGTTTGAACGAATGAACAGTTCCGCAGGAGCGGAGTCGAGATTTCGCACGGCTTCCTTCACGTCGGGGGGCGAGGTACCCGGCTCAAGGTAAAGACCTGCCGAAGTTACCCCCGGGTCTTCGAAATACCGGACGTAGTTTCCCCAGGACAGGGTGACCAGACCGTGCTCGCTGGAATAGTCCCGGTAGATTCCGATGATCCGGAACGGGACCTCGCCTTCAAGGGTTGGCAGGACGAGATCGTCTCCCACGACCAGACGGTGGCGGTTGGCCAGCGCCTCCGTGACCAGTACGGCCCGGGGTTCGTTGAACCGATTCCAGAGATCCGCGCCTGGCGGAGATTTGATCATGAATCCCCGAAACCCGGTAGGGTTGGTGTCGACGGCAAGCAGGTCGTGCAGGCCGAGATCGGAATGTATGGAAAGCCGCCTGCTGAATCCGACCGCCCGGACGCCTTCCAGGCTTGCAAGCTGAGACCGGAAGGTATCGGACAGATAGGGCGAACCGGGCACAGCGCTGGTGATGTAGAGGTCGGCGCGCATGTAATGGTTCAGCCAGTGTTCGACGGAATGGCGGAAGCTGTCGATCATCAGGGCCACTCCCAGGGAGGTGCTGACGGCCAGGGACAGTGCGATAACGGAAACGCCGGTCCGGCTGAGATGGGATCGGATGTTGATGACGGCCGTCTTGGCGACCAGGCCCGCGGCCCTGCCGACAGCCGGAGCGAGAATATTGCAGGCATGGAGAACCAGCCAGGGCGTGCAGGAGGCCGGACCGAGCAGCAGCAGGAACAGGCCCGCGAAAGCGAGGCCGAGGGACTGGCTCCCTGTCGCCAGCAGGGCGACTCCCGAGGCGAAACTCAACGCCGCCGCCGGCAGCACCCGGCGGGACAGGGTCATGACCCTGCTTTCCTCGAAAGAGCGTTTCGACAGGGCCTGCACGGTGATCCGGCCGGCTTCCCGTATCGGTACTGCACCGGCGATCGCGGTTCCCAGTACCCCCAGCGCGGTGGCCTTGACAAGCATTTCGGCAGACAGGGTCAGGGAGCCCTCTCCAAGATCGAAATACAGGATGTCGATGGTTTCGGTCACCAGTGCGATCATGAAGGAGGAGAGCAGGAATCCGAGCGCAATGCCGGCCGCAGATCCAGCCAGGGCGACGACCGTGAGCTCCACGCCCAGCGCCCGCACGATTTCACGATTCGTGAAGCCAACTGCCCTCAGGCGGGACAGCAGGTTTCGGCGCCGGGCGACCTGAAAGGCCGTTGAGCTGTAGATCAGGAACATGGCGACCAGCAACGTGAGATGGCTGAGAGCCGCGAGATTGGTTCGAAAGGCCCGGGTCATGTCCTTCTGGGCCGAATGACGGGTCTCCAGGTCGATCAGGCGCGCGGAGGAAGGAAGGAGCGCTTCGACGGTGCTGGATTCGGCCTGCGGGCCCAGCTTGAGGTCGATATGGCCCAATCTCCCGGACTGCCCGAGAAATTCCTGCGCCCACATGATGTCGGTGACCAGGAAACCGTGTGCGTCGTTCTCGGGCTCGCCCGTTTCCTCAAAAATACGGCCCGCTACCGTGAAGACCTGCTGTCGGGAACCGGAAGACAGTGTCAGTGTCGATCCGACCGGCCGGATTTCGGTATCCGGCACATGAACAGGCCAGGGGATGTCCGACTGATCGCCGTGCTCCATCGACAGCAGACCGCTTTCCCGGACCCGGTAGTCGCTGAGCGGGTCGATTCCCAGAAGTCGCCATGTCCCGGGCTCATGATCGATTCTCACCTCGGCTTCGATGACCGGTGCCGTGTTGCGCAATCCGCCTTCGATCCTGAGTCGGGCATAGATCCGTTCATCCAGTCCGGACACGCCCCCGACGACACGGTGTGTGGCCAGACCCGAAACCATCCTGTTGGCGCGCTCGAATTCCTTGAGGGCGGATTGGCTGGCGACATCGATCCCGACTATTGCGGCCACCCCGATCATGACACTCAAGGTGGCCAGCATGAACGGGCCGGGCGATTTTTTCTGTTCCCTCAGAAAGGTCTTGAGCAGCAATTCCGTTGCCGTGGCCGGACGTTCAGTCGGGAGATGACTCGTGCAGCTTGCCATCGCTCAATCTGTAATGCCGATCGGCGCATTCGGAAGCGCTTCGGCTGTGGGTTGCCATGATGACGCAGGTGCCTTCATCGGCAACCGTCCTGACCAGTTCAAGCACGATGCGCCCTTGTGATTCATCCAGGTTTCCCGTTGGCTCATCGGCCAGTATGAGGGTCGGCCTGTGGATGGTGGCGCGGATGACCGCCACCCTCTGCTGTTCTCCGCCTGACAGGAGGTCCGGGAAGCAGGAGGCCTGATTCTGGAGATGGAACCGCTCCAGCCAGGGCATGATGACCGAATCGTCCGATTCGAGCCCGCAAAGCTCAAGCGGAAGCCGGAGATTGTCGATCACGCTCAGTGTCGGGATCAGGTTGAAGAACTGGAAGACCAGCCCGATGTGCCGTCTCCTGAAAAGGGTCCTGTCGGTTTCGTTCAGCCCGGTCAGGTCTGTATTGCTGACCGTGATCCGCCCCGAATTGGGAACGTCGATACCGCCAAGCAGGTGGAGGAGAGTGGATTTTCCCGAACCGCTCGGACCGGTTATGGCAACCAGACTGCCGCCGGTTGCCGTGAAATCGAGTTCGTCCAGCACTCTTCGGACAGTTCCGGCGTCGTCAAACTCCCGGATGACCCGGGACATGACGGCGACCGCCTCATCGCGATGATTCCGGCCGCTCATCGGAGATTCTTGGCTCGGCGCAGGCCCCGACATCGCATTGCCGGGTCTCGTATCCCGGGGAAGCGGAGCGGGAGAGGGTCGTGCCGGTAGCGGGGCGCATGGGAGAGTGCTTCGATTTGCTGTGGATAAGTCTTGATTATAGCCCCCAGGAAATCGCGGTACTTTTCTTGTGAATGTTCCTGTTAAGTGATAAGGTTTAATTTTCCAAGGGCGGATGAATCCGCCTTTATGCGAACAAGCGCTAGTTTTTTCGCCCCATGCAGGAGAACCCAGAATGCTAAGATCATTGAACATCAATCCCGACAAATGCACCGGCTGTCTGCAATGCGAGATGGCCTGTTCCTTTGAGAACGAAGGTGTATTCAATCCGGCGAAATCCAGAATAAAGGTATTTTCCTTCCATCACGAAGGTCGGTTTGTGCCCTATACCTGCACCCAGTGTGACGAAGCATGGTGCCTCCACGCATGTCCGGTCGAGGCCATCAAGATGAACCGGGAAACCGGTGCGATGGAAGTGCTGGATGCGGTCTGCGTCGGCTGCAAGGTGTGTACGATCGCCTGCCCCTTTGGAACGGTGAACTACAACCAGAGCACCGGAAAGGTCATCAAATGCGACCTGTGCGGCGGCGACCCCCAGTGCGCAGCAGCCTGTCCGACCGAAGCAATCACCTATGTCGATGCGGATGCCACGGGTCTTGACAAGATGAGGTCATGGGCGGCGAAAACCGACAACGCGACCCATGCCAACTGAGGAGGTGTAACATGAGCTGGACAAGAAAGATACTCAGAGTCAATCTGACCGAGGGGACGTTGAATGTCGAGCCCCTCAACATGCAATGGGCCGCAGAGTACATCGGCCAACGCGGTCTTGCCACCCGATACCTGTTCGAGGAGACCGATCCCACGTGCGATCCTCTTGGCCCGGACAACAAGCTTATTTTCGCGACCGGCCCGCTGACCGGCACCATGGCGTCCACTGGCGGCCGCTATTCCGTCATTACCAAAAGCCCTTTGACTGGTGCGGTCGCCTGTTCGAATTCGGGAGGATTCATCGGAGCCGAGCTCAAGTCGGCGGGCTGGGACATGGTCATCTGCGAGGGTCGCTCGCCTTCCCCGGTGATGCTCCACATTGTCGATGACAAGGCTGAACTGGTGCCGGCTGACGATCTGTGGGGCAAGTCCGTATGGGAAGCCGACAAGCTGATTCACCAGAAATACAACGATCCCCAGATGCGCATTGCGGCCGTCGGGCGCGCGGCCGAAGCGGGTTGCCTTTATTCCGCGGTGATCAATGATCTGCACCGGGCCGCCGGTCGCTCCGGCGTCGGGACCGTCATGGCCTCGAAAAATCTCAAGGCGATGGCCGTGCGCGGCACGCTCGGAGTGGGCAATATCAAGGATCCCGGGCGCTTCCTCTCGGCGACCACCGAACAGAAAAAGGTCCTGGCTGAAAATGCGGTGACCGGGCAGGGGCTCCCGGCACTGGGAACGCAGGTCCTGATGAATGTCATCAACGAGATCGGCGCGTTGCCGACCAACAACATGAAGGAGGTGCAGTTCAAGGATGCCAACAAGATCAGCGCCGAGGCCATGCAGGAACCCCGTGAAAGCGACGGGAAGCCGAATCTCACGACCAACGCCGCCTGCTTTGGCTGCACGATCGCCTGCGGCAGGATTTCGACCATCGACAGGGAGCACTTCACGGTCGAGAACAAGCCCGAATACTGGGGCAATTCCGGCGGCCTCGAATACGAGGCGGCCTGGGCACTCGGAGCGGATACCGGCGTCGGGGATCTGGATACCCTGACCTACGCCAACTTCGTTTGCAATGAGGACGGCATGGACCCGATCTCTTTTGGCGCGACCGTGGCGGCCGCCATGGAACTGTTCGAGGAGGGTGTCATCACGACCGAGCATACCGGAGGCATGGAGTTGCGTTTCGGCTCCTCGGAAGCGCTCGCCTGGTGTGCCGAGAAGGTGGCAACCGGAGAGGGATTCGGCGCAGATCTGGGACTGGGTTCGAAACGGCTCTGCGAGAAATACGGTCGTCCGGAACTCTCGATGACGGTGAAGGGGCAGGAATTTCCGGCCTATGATCCGCGTGGCGTGCAGGGCATGGGTCTGACCTATGCGACATCCAACCGGGGTGCCTGTCATCTGAGAAGCTACACGGTAGCGTCGGAAGTACTGGGAATTCCGGAGAAGACCGATCCCCTCTCGACAGACGGGAAGGCAGGCCTGGTCAAGGCGTTTCAGGATGCGACGGCAGCCGTCGATTCCACCGGACTGTGCGTGTTTACCACCTTCGCCTGGTCCCTGGACAATATCGCTCCTCAGGTTGACGCGGCCTGTGAGGGCGACTGGACGCCCGAAAGACTGCTTGAGGCCGGAGAGCGGATCTGGAATCTTGAACGCGACTACAACATGCGTGCGGGACTGACCGGTGCCGATGACATGTTGCCGAAGAGGTTGCTCAAGGATGCGGCCAAGACCGGGCCGGCGGAAGGCAAGGTGTCCGGCCTGGACGTGATGCTTCCGGAGTACTATGAACTGAGAGGCTGGACGGCGGACGGTCAGCTGACCCAGGACACACGCAGTCGATTCGGATTGCCGGCATGACCTATGTCATCGTGGGCGCCGGCCCTGCCGGGGTCGTCGCGGCTGAAACGATCCGCAAACTTGATCCTCACGGGAAGGTTGTCATCGTCGGAGACGAGCCTGAACCGCCGTATTCGCGGATGGCCATCCCCTACCTGCTCATCAGGAACATTGATGAGCAGGGGACTTACCTGAGAAAGGCCCCGGGACATTTTGAAGATTCGGTCGAGGTGGTGCATGGGTCGGTCGCATCGGTCGATTCCTCCGCAAAATCGCTACGGCTTTCCGATGGCCGGGAAATGGCTTACGATGCATTACTGGTCGCAACCGGCTCGACGCCGATTCTGCCGCCCGTTCCGGGAATTGATGGCGAGAGGGTAACCACCTGCTGGACGCTCGAGGATGCCAGGAAAATTGCAGAGGGACTTCGGCCGGGCGCATCCGTTTTGCTGATCGGTGCAGGTTTTATCGGGTGCATCATCCTCGAGGCGCTTGTCGCATCCGGCGCCAATCTGACGGTGGTCGAGATGGGAGACAGGATGGTCCCCCGGATGCTGGACGAAACCTGCGGTGCCATGTTGCAGGACTGGTGCCGGGAGAAGGGAGTCAACGTGATGACCGGGGCACAGGTCGAGTCGATCGAGCATCGCGACGATGTGGCCGCAGTGCGGATCAGCGGAGGCCGGGAAGTCGAGGCGGAATTGGTGATTTCCGCAGCAGGGGTCAGGGCGAATGCCGGATTCCTCGAAGGAACGGGGATCGAGCTGTCCGGTGGCGCGGTGGTGGTTGACCGGCACATGTGTTCGTCGGTTCCGGGTATCTATGCTGCGGGAGACGCCGCTTGCGGCAGGGATTTCTCGACCGGGGACTATTCGGTGCAGGCGATCCAGCCGACCGCGGTCGAGCACGGCCGGATCGCCGCGTCCAACATGGTTCGTCACGGCTCGGTGACGCACCAGGGCTGCATCAACATGAACGTTCTCGACACCATCGGGCTGATATCCGTGTCGTACGGACAATGGGAGGGAATCGAGGGCGGCGACAGCGTTTCACTGCTTGACCGGGACGGCTACCGGTATATCAGTCTCCAGTTCGCGGGCGATCAGCTGATCGGCGCCAACACTCTGGGGATCACCCAACACATCGGTGTCTTGCGTGGGCTGATCCAGGGGCAGTTCAGGCTGGGTCACTGGAAATCCCGTTTGATGGATAATCCGCTGCTGATCATGGAAGCCTATCTGGCCGCGACCCAGGGTGCCTAGCACCTCGCGGCGAATGAACCGGATGGTTGGCGATGAACGTCACTCTCAAGCTGTTTGCCTCGTTGGCGGAATATCTTCCTTCCGGGGCCGTGAAGAATGCGATTGAGATCGAGGTTCGGGATGACACCACCCCGAATCGGCTGATCGAACGTTTTCGGCTTCCCGAACGGGAGGTGCATCTGGTTCTTTTGAATGGTATTTTTCTGGACCCGGCGGCCAGGGACACGCCGATGCGGGATTCCGATGTCCTCGCAGTCTGGCCGCCGGTCGCGGGCGGATGAGCGCGAACGGATGCTGCCTGTACCGTGCCGAGATGGGTTATTCCCGGAGGGAGTTGTTGCGGGAACTTCCTTCCGCGGTGTCACCCTACGAAACCAGTCTCCAGGATGACGGGGTTGTCGCCATTTCGTGCAACGGGCGCCTTGCCCGGCTGGTAATATCAAACGACAGGAACCGGCGGATCGGCTCGCTTTCCTTGCCCGTGATCGATGTTACGATCGATTTTGAGAATTTTACCGAACGGCAATATGCGGAGTTTGTCGAAAGGTTCAGAACACGCCTTCATCGAGGTGGGGGATAGTGGTGAAAGTAACTGTAAAGCTGTTTTCCAGCCTGATGGAGAACCTCCCCCCCGGAACAACGGGCAATTCATTGGAGTTGATTGAAAAATCGCCTCCTACCCCCATAGAGGTTATGATGCGCCTGAAAGTGCCGACGGCCGAAGTGAGAACGATGATGCTGAACGGCACGTTCTTGCGAGAGGAGGACCGGGACAAGCCGTTGAATGACGGAGATGTGTTGTCGGTGTGGCCAGCCATACAGGGAGGGTGAATCCCGTCGCTCCGGTTCGTTCATGAATATCCGATGACTGTTGATTTACACGACGCTCCCGCAGAAATGGTTACAGACAGACTGAATCGCCCCTTGAAGGATCTGCGGATCTCGGTCACCGACCGATGCAATTTCCGTTGCGGATATTGCATGCCGAAGGATGTATTCGGCAAGCACTACTCGTTCCTGAATTCCAATGCCCTGCTCAAGTACCAGGATATTGAGCGTCTGGTCGGCATCTTCACGAATCTGGGTGTGCACAAGATCAGGCTGACTGGCGGCGAGCCATTGCTTCGCCAGGATCTGGAGGACCTGATTCGGAGAATAGCCGGAATCGACGGCATCAGGGATATCGCCCTGACGACCAATGCATCGCTGCTGACCTCCGAGCGGGCCGCATCCCTGCATGAGGCGGGCATCCGTCGGCTCAACATCAGTCTTGATGCGTTGAACCCGGAAATCTATGCGCGGATCAATCAGGTTCCGGTTCCGCTCCAGGACATTCTTGACGGCATCCGCAATGCACTGGACGTTCCATACGATGTGATCAAGATCAACATGGTGGTGCAAAAAGGCGTCAATGAAGACGACATTCTGCCCATGTGCGAATACTTCCGGAATACGGGGGCCGTCCTGCGATTCATCGAATTCATGGATGTCGGCAATCACAACCGGTGGGACCTCGACAAGGTTTTCACGGCCCGGGAAATCATTGATCTGATCAACCCGGTCTATCCGCTCGAACCGATCAGGGCGAACTACCGGGGCGAGGTTTCAAAGCGCTGGCGATATGTGGATGGCCAGGGAGAAATCGGGGTGATCTCCTCGATCACCCAACCGTTTTGCACCGATTGCGCCCGTGCCAGACTGTCCGCAAAGGGCGAAGTGTTTACCTGCCTGTTTGCTTCTTCGGGATATGATCTCAGGCCGCTACTGGACGGAAATCTGAAGGACGATGAGATTCTCGAGCGGCTCCGGCGTCTGTGGCTGCAACGGGAGGACCGCTATTCCATGGACCGGATGTCCAATCTGGATTCGCCCTCTGATGGGCGTGCCAGCCAAAAAGTCGAAATGTCCTACATCGGCGGATAAGGTTCCGAAGCTTGCTTGAGATATAATTTTAGTCGGTGGTTGCGAATCGGATTCCGAAGAACAGGGCAATGTTGGCGCGGCGGCTTAAGGTCGGTCGTCATGAAGAATCATTCGGATTTTGGATCGTGCGGATTTGAGTTTGAATATCAAGAAAAACAGTTATTCGAAGGCGGAATTGCTTGAATGCGCCCACGGTCGGATGTTCGGTCCAGGCAACGCCCAACTGCCGTTGCCGGATATGCTGATGTTCGACCGGATCAGCCATATCGACGACAATGGCGGCGAATTCGGAAAGGGCATGGTTACAGCGGAACTCGACATCAAGCCGGATCTGTGGTTCTTTCGGTGCCACTTCGAAGGCGACCCGGTCATGCCCGGCTGTCTGGGGCTGGATGCTCTATGGCAATTGGTCGGCTTCTCCCTGGGATGGCGTGGAGGTCAGGGACATGGCAGGGCATTGGGCTCCGGAGAGATCAAGTTTATCGGCCAGATTACGCCCAATAACCGAAAGGTCATCTACCGGATTGATTTCAAGCGTGTGATCATGCGCAAGCTGGTGATGGGCATTGCGGACGGACAGGTGAGCGTCGACAATCAAATCGTGTACCGGTGCAAGGATCTTCGGGTGGGCCTGTTTCAGAATGCCGCTGCCGGATACAGTGAGACCATTGCGACGGACAGCGGAGATGTACAATGATCGTCCCGACAATAACGGTGCCAGGGTCCAGCGCCCGTCCGGCATCTGCAAGACTGCATGACCGACCGAAGAATACGGCGGGTGTGTCCTTGTCAGTCCTTCGCTATTGAAACCGGCCAATGAGGCGAGTTGTCATAACAGGGATGGGCATTGTCTGCAGTTTGGGCAACAATTGCCGGGAGGTCAGGGAATCGCTTCGTCAGGGACGAAGCGGGATCGTGTTCTCGGAGGAATATGCCGACCTGAAAATGCGCAGCCAGGTTCATGGCGAGATGAATATCGATCTCGCCTCCAGGATCGACCGAAAGATATATCGGTTCATGGGCGATGCCGCAGCCTACAGCTATGTCGCCATGGAAGAAGCCATCGCGCAATCCGGCTTGCCGGAGAAAGACGTCAGCAGCGAGCGCACCGGGCTTTTGCTCGGGACAGGCGGGGCGTCGCCGCAAAACATCGTGAAAAGTGCCGATATCCTGAGAGAAAGAGGAGTGAGGCGGGTCGGCCCCTACATGGTCACCAAGACCATGTCCAGCACGGTCCCGGCATGCATCGGCACTGCATTCAGGATCAAGGGCGTTTCCTATGCCATCAGTTCGGCCTGTTCGACCAGCGCCCATTGCATCGGCCACGGCGGCGAACTGATCCAGATGGGCAAGCAGGATGTGGTGTTCGCAGGGGGCGGCGAAGAGTTGCACTGGACCCTGTCGGTACTCTTCGACGGGATGGGCGCACTGTCCTCGTCCTACAACGATGCCCCGGACCGTGCTTCCAGACCGTATGACCGGGATCGTGACGGATTTGTCATTTCCGGCGGTGCGGGCGTGGTCGTGCTTGAGGAACTTGAGCACGCGCAGAGACGGGGAGCCAGGATTCTCGCGGAACTCGTGGGCTATGGGGCCACTTCCGACGGGTACGACATGGTCCAGCCTTCGGGGGAGGGCGCGGCACGGTGCATGCGGCAGGCCATCGAGGGTCTTGACGAGCCGATCCAGTATATCAACGCGCACGGCACCAGCACTCCGGTTGGCGACATTCGCGAGCTTGAAGCGATAAGGGATGTCTTCGGGCATGACTGTCCGCCGATCAGTGCCACGAAGTCGCTGAGCGGCCATGCCCTGGGTGCGGCGGGTGTCAACGAATCCATCTACACCGTGCTGATGATGGAGTCCGACTTTATCTGCGGTTCTGCCAACATAGAGAACATCGATGACGAGGCCAGGGGATTTCCCATCGTGACGGCCGCCACCGAGCATCCCGGTCTTGATCTTGCCATGAGCAACAGCTTCGGTTTCGGCGGAACCAACTGCTCCCTGGTATTCCGGAAGTGGCGGGATTAGCGAAAGGATCGCGTCCCGACCTGTCCGGCATACGACTTGACCTCCCCTTTCGAATTCGTGAAGCGTTCGCGAGTTTCCAACCCCCGCGGGCATGACGGCATCCGGATTGCCGCATGGCTGTGCGTGTGCAGTCTCACGGTATTTTCGCTGATTCTCCTAGGCGGCGCGGTTCGACTGACCGGTTCCGGGCTGTCGATGGTCGACTGGAGGCCGTTCACCGGCTTGCTTCCGCCTCTTTCGAACGCCGAATGGCTCGAAGCATTCGAGCGATACCGACAGTTCCCGGAATTCAGGAAAGTAAACTACGGAATGGATTTGGCGGGTTTCAAGTTCATTTTCCTGATGGAATATGCGCACAGGGTTCTGGCCCGCCTCGCGGGAATGGTTTTCCTCATTCCCTTTCTCTGCTTTCTGCTGATGCGGAAGATCGATGCGGCATTGATACCGCGTCTGTGGGGACTGTTTGTCCTGGGTGCGGTCCAGGGCGTGATCGGGTGGTACATGGTGAAAAGCGGGCTGGTCGACAATCCCGCCGTCAGCCAGTACAGGCTGACACTGCATCTGCTGGTGGCGGTGGTCATTTACGCCTACATGATCAGGCTGATAACGGGACTGCTCAGTCCCGTCCGGCCGGTGTCCGCACCGGGACGCGTGGATCGGTTCGGCACGGTTTCCATTGTTTTCGTGCTGGTCATGATCGCAAGCGGGGGAATGATGGCCGGAACACATGCCGGGTTCATTTTCAATACGTTTCCGACCATGGGCGGCGAATGGATACCCGGACAGCTGCTCGCTCTGGAGCCGGTCTGGCTCAACCTGTCCGAGAATCCGGTAGCGATCCAGTTTGTCCATCGCGTACTGGCACTGGCGGTTGCAGTGATCGTCATTCTTTATTCACATGCCGTTTATCGCAGGAACCGGGGGATTGACCGACTGATGTCTCTGTTGATGATCGTGATGCTGGCGAGTCAGCTGACCCTGGGCATTGCCGCTCTGGTCAATGTCGTGCCGACGGCATTGGGCGTCGCACATCAGGCCGGGGCAATGCTGTTGCTGACGAGCGTTCTGATTGCCCGTTATTACCGTTGTCCTGTTCTCCCGCGGGCCTGATCCGGAGATTTCGTGGACGCGCCAATGGAATCGGCGCCGGCTTGAAAAATCGGCCTTGTCACGGTTCGGGAATATTTCAGCAATGGACAAACAGTATTCGGCGTATGTTGAGGTTACAATTGGCCGATGGGAGTCCCATTTCCAATGTCGGTTTCACGGAGGTTCAAGGAGTTCCCGGTATGCATGGACGCGATCACAGTGCAGGATTGATGTCAGACCACGTACCCAGAATCAGGTATTCACGCGCCGTTTCAGTGGTGGCCGGTGTCTTTTTCGGATTCATGGCTTCAATCTGTCCTGCAGACGTTTCCCCCGACCAAGGCCATTCGGCGGAATGGACGATCCGGGCGCTGATGAGCCGGCTTGCAAATGTCGAGACGGCCTCTATCGAGTTCACTGAAACCAAGCAGTCGGTCCTGCTCTTCATCGATACCGTCTCAAGCGGACAGATCCTGTACCGGTCGCCGGACTACATCGAGAAACGAACCGTGTCCCCATTTACCGAGCGGGTCGTGATCGACGGTGATTCGATGATCATAGACAAAACCCTCACATCGGGACACGATCAGGAAAAAACCGTCATCTCCCAAGTCTATTCTGTCGATTCCCATCCCGTGCTCAAGGCCTCGATAGAAAGTTTCCGAAACATGATCTCCGGAAATTATGAGGCTTTGCACAATGGCTTTCGGCTGAATTTGTCCGGCCCGATGTCGGGCTGGAATCTGAAGCTGGTCCCGGATTCGGAGAACGCTCTCGCACATATCAAGGAGATCAATCTGACGGGATCCGGAGCGTTCCTGCGCAGGATTGTCACGGTCCAGGCAGACGATGATCAGACGATACTGGAACTCGCTTACCGGAAGCTCAAGTACCATGTCTTCCCGTCATGACCGGATTGGGCGCTGAATCCGGGCCGGTTCTGCCGTTGTCCGGTATCGCTCGATATCCTGACTTGCCGGTGAGGGCAAGGGCTGCGCCGATCGGGTTGTGAAATCGGTCAATATCAAGGCGGCGGCAATGCTGGTCGCGCTGGCGGTTGCGGCGTTGTTTACCCTCATCCGTTTCGATCATTCATCGGACCTTGGAATTTTTCTGCCCAACGCAGAAACCCTGTATGACCGCCTGTTGCGGCAGCAGCTCGACAACAGCGCATCAAGCAGCCTCGTTTTGATCGCCCTGACCGGACTCCCCGCCCGGGAGCTTGCACAGTTGAACAATCGGATGCTGGACAGGATCAGGGCTACGGGTCTTTTCAGCAGAGCGGTGAACAACTCCTCGAACCTCGGGGCAGACATGCTGGAATTTATCGAGCGGAATCGTTATCTGCTTACCCGCGGCGACCTGCACGAAAGATTTTCGGCCGGGGGATTCAGCGAGTCGCTGCACGACAGGCTGGCCGGTCTGGCCTCGGCAGCATCTCCGCTTGAGAAACAGTATGTCCGTCAGGACCCGACAGGTGAGGTGCTGGAACTTCTTGAATTCTGGCAAGGCAAGGTGTCCCGCTACAAGCAGCCCAGCGAAAGGCAGGGCGTCTGGTTTTCCCGTGACGGCAAGCGCACCCTGATCCTCTGCGAGATCCGGGCGGATGTTTCGGATATGCAAAACCAGCTGGATGCCACACAGGCTATCCGGAATATTTATGACGAGATCAGGGTGCCGGGACTGGGCGCGATTCTGTCCGGGCCCGCGGTGTTTGCAACGGAGACATCCGAAAGCATCAAGCGGGATGGCCTGAGCCTTACGCTGGCGGCAATTGTGCTGGTGCTCGCTTTCTTGCTTGCGGCTTATCGGTCCCTGTTGACGACAGCGACCCTGGCCTTGCCGATCGCGTCGGGTGTTCTCGTGGCGGTTGCCTCGGTGCTGCTTCTGTTCGGCCACATTCATGGCGTGACACTGGTGTTTGGGATGACTCTGATCGGTGTGGCGATCGACTATCCGGTGCATGTACTGTCCGCAGGCAGCGGTCAGGAACATTCCAGGGTGGAGACGGTCTGGCGAACCCTGAGGCTTGGCGTGATCTCGACCCTGGTGGCCTATTTCGCATTCCTGCTTTCGGATTTCAACGGGCTCCAGCAACTCGGCGTTTTCACGATCGGCGGTCTTCTGGCCGCCTCCCTGACTGCCCGCTGGATCCTTCCTCTGATCCCGTTTTCAGGAAATGGCAGGATATCCGGATTGCCGCGCCTCCACGACTTCCTGAAGAGAGCCTGTACCGCCTGCGGGCGGTTCCGGATGGCGGTTCCGGTGCTGTCCGCGGCGGCGATTCTGATCATGGCTGCCGGAGAAAGGGAGATCCTCCATCTCAACGTCGATTCCCTGAGTCCCATAAAGCAGGATCGTCGAGTCGAGGGCAGGATGTTGCGTAACGACATAGGAGTATGGACCGGGGGAAGCATGCTGCTCATTACCGGTGCCGACAAGCAGGCCGTGCTGAGAGACGGCGAATCCCTGGAGACGGCCTTGGCCCGAATATCGGATGAAGGGGTGATCGAGGCCTACGACATGCCGTCGCATTTCCTGCCCAGTGTCCAGCGGCAGGAACGAAACCTCGAGGCGTTGAAGCAGACGGAGCGAATCCGCGGCAATCTTGCCACAGCCATGGAAGGAACCCCCTTCAGGCCCGAGGTGTTCGAACCGTTTCTCATGGAAATCGAGACGGCTGGCGATCTGGTCCCGATCAGTGCCGAAGATATAGAAAATACGGTGATCGGCGAGAAGCTTGAGCCGCTGCTGTTCGACTTCGAGGATGGGGCGGTCGGTATCGTGCTGCTGCATGGAGTTGCGGATTCCGAGGCGCTTGAGCGATTCGCGCATGGACATGAAGGCGTGTACTACATGCATATCAAATCGGCATCTACCGATCTGGTTACGCGCAGTGTGATCCATGTCTCCTGGACGATGGCGGCATGCCTTCTGGTGATCTACCTGGTCCTGTCGGCCGGTCTCAGGTCGCCGGTCCGCCCATTCAGGGTAATGATTCCGACCTTGTCGTCTACTGTCGTGACCGCTTGTATTCTGGCCTACTCCGGCAATCCATTGAGCATCTTTCACCTGATTGCCCTGTTGCTGGTGATCGGACTCGGACTCGATTACGCACTCTTTTTCAACCGTATCGCTGTCAACAGGGAAGAATGGGATTCGACGTTCAGATCCCTGTGGGTCTGCGGCATCACGACACTTCTGGTGTTCGGAATTCTGGCCTTGTCGAGTACGCCGCCCTTGAGGGCCATCGGGATCACCGTGGTGCTTGGCACCCTGATCAGCATGGGGTTCGGAGCCATGTGGGCAGCCGCACCCTACGGGCGTTCCGGTTCCTGAGAGGGGTATGGCCATGAGCAGGATCGCGGTGGGCGGATGGCAGCATGAGACGAATACCTTTGCAACGCTCCGTGCCGACTATCAGGCCTTTGCCATGGCAGACGAATGGCCGGCAAAGCAAAGCGGTCAGGCCATGCTTGACACGGTTGCCGGGGTGCATCTGCCCATTACCGGCGCGATTCGGGCACTGAAGGAACGCAAGGACGAAATCGTTCCGCTTCTTTGGTGTTCGGCAACCCCGTGCAGTTATGTCACGAAAGACGCATTTGAGCGCATTGCCTCGGAAATGCTTCAATTGCTGGAGCAGGCACTGCCTGTAGACGGCATCTATCTTGATCTGCACGGAGCCATGGTGTGCGAGCACATTGACGATGGCGACGGTGAAATCCTGTCCCGAGTGCGCAGGCTGGTCGGCGACGGGATGCCGATATTTGTCAGTCTCGACCTGCATGCGAACATCACCCCGCGTATGGTGCAGTCGGCTACGGTCATCGACGTGTTCCGGACCTATCCGCATGTCGACATGGGCGAGACCGGACATCGTGCTGCGATGTATCTGAGCCGGTATCTGGAGAATCCGGCCCCCCTGTTCAAGCACTATCGCCAGATTGATTTCATCATTCCCCTGAATACCGGATGTACGCTTCTGGAGCCCTGCCGGTCGATTTACCGGGTCTTGCCGGACCATATTTCCGATTCGGTGCCTTCCGTTTCGCTCGCTTGCGGTTTTCACCTGTCCGACATTTTCGATGCCGGGCCCGCGGTGGTCGCCTACGGATACGAACCGGATGATGTGCAAGCCGCGGCCGAGGCGCTGGTTCGGGAGGTGTACGGCCACAAGCAGGCGTTTCATGACAAGGTCTGGCCTGTCGATCAGGGCATCGCCGAAGCCAGGAAGGCGTTTGATGCCCATGGCCGGACGATTGTCATTGCCGACACGCAGGACAATCCCGGTGGTGGCGGTTCGGGCGATACGGTGGGCGTGCTGCGATCCATGCTGGAGCATCGGTTGGACAATGCGGTATTCGGCGTCATGAACGATCGGGAAGTGGCGGCGACAGCACACTCAAGGGGAGTGGGGGCCGAACTGGAGATCGAGCTGGGGTGCAAGGAAAGCGCCGCGGGAGGCGCACTGCTGAAGTGCCGGGCCGTGGTGACCGCGCTCAGCGACGGCAATTTTACCGCGACCGGGCCGATGTACCGGGGCGCAAGGATGGAGATCGGGAAGACGGCCGTGCTGCAGGTCGAGGGTGTCCGGATCGTGGTCTGCTCCAAGGCGGTTCAGACCGCGGACAAGGAACATTTCCGCCATGTCGGGATTGAGCCCGGGAAAATGGACTATGTCGCGGTCAAGAGTTCGGTGCACTTTCGCAACGACTATCAGGATATTGCAAGCCGGATTCTGGTTGTGGCGGCACCCGGAGAAGTCCATGCCGACCCTGCGCTCCTGGACTACCGGTTCATTCGTTCCGGGATTGAGCGCACCGCACTGGGCTGAGCCGGAAATCCCGTGCGCAGGCTGCCGGGATGTGTCCCGTCTGTGGCAAAATAGGCCCGCCAGGGGGGGGGGGGGGGGGGGGGCGGGCGCCGGGGGGACCCCTGCGGGAGCGGGATTGCCCAGGGGGCTTGACCCG
>VYGS01000088.1 GCA_009841725.1 Gammaproteobacteria bacterium | reverse complement strand
CGCCGGCATCGACCCTTTGGAGGGGGGAGCGGGACGTGAAGGCGCGTTCCGCCACGACCCTCATGGGCAACCGTCGCCGCCGACGGGCATCATGGATGTCCGCTCCAAGTTTGCGCAGTGCCCGCCGAACGGCGGCGGGTGGATTGTGAGGAGTTGGCATATGTCAATTTCGTGTTACATTTTATTTAAAATTGTAGCACGAAAATTACATTTTATACATATTGTCTTGGAAGGAGCTGTGCCATGCTGTGTTGTAGGTAGGTGCATGCGATAGTGCTACGATACAGATGAGCCGTGATGTTGGACTACAACGACGCTTCCTGGCAATTTCCGACATCGAAAGTGAAAAGGCCCTGAATGCATAATGTAATCCCTCAGAACAGTATGCAAAAGCGCCTGTCGGGCACTGGAGCATATAATTCCCGTGATACGACCCATGGTCCGGACAAACATAATAAAGAGCGCAGTGCAAGCCGGACGAAAAATGCAGTTTGAAGATGGCTGAAGATGCACAACCCGCACCCCGTTGACTTGAAGCTAGCAAAAAGCGGTCGAACACTTCAAACCGAGCCGCTATCGAAAAAATGGTGATCGAAAAATTCACTATCCGCCCGATTTGCGACGAGGACGAAACAGCGGTCATAGAACTCTGGAATGACTGCGGGCTGGTACGTCCGTGGAACGCGCCGTCCGTCGATATCAGGAATGCGCGCACGCACTCATCGTCGGAAATCTTCGTTGCTGCAGACTCAAGCGGCCGCGAGCATATTGTCGGCAGCATCATGGCCGGATACGAAGGCCACCGGGGCTGGGTTTATTATCTTGCGGTCGACCCGAAACAGCGCTCGCAAGGCTTGGGCAAGCGGCTGATGCGACATGCCGAAATCTGGCTCCGGCAAGCCGGAGCGCCCAAGATAATGCTCATGATTCGCCCGGAGAACGAGGCGGTACATCGATTCTATGAAGCGCTCGGCTACAACATCGAGAGCCGCACGGTCATGAGCCGCTGGACGGACGAGAGTGACGAGAAGGTCACCTGATGGACCGCGTCAAATATATTGAAATCCATTTCGCCGTTGACCGGATTCTCATGAAGTACGGGAAGTATGACCCTTTGGAGTTGTTGCTGTCAGAGGAGTTCCTCGATTACGAAGATTACCGACGATGGCGCAAAGGAGATATCAGGGTGCTTGATGGAGTTCTGAAAAATGGGGGAAACGAAATCACTGCATATCTTGAGAGGGCGAGATGCTGGGCAATTGAACTTCGTCTGGTCAGTGAGACCGTGATACACAATGGTTGGCAGGAGAATCGGGAGAGCGTGCTGACCCCATCATCCGACAGGTTTCTGAATGAGTTGCTGAGCTTTCAATATCGGCCTCCGTCTGATGATCTCCAGAGCAACCTGTTCTCGGACAGTGGGCTCACTGCAGCACTGCATACACTATCCGTCGCATTGATTTCCGGCGATATCGACAGTGCGCACAAATCACTCGGGCAGCTTGAGCAATTCGATTCCGGTGACAGTTATACCAGTTGTGCAAAAGTACTGATTGACGCTCTTGAATTGCCTTCTCCCGAGGGATTGCGGCAAGGGATTGACCGAATCAGGCGAATGGAGCAAGACTGGATTCCTGCGGCGACGGATTTTTTTGGCCCTTGTCGGCGTGATTTTCTGGTCCCGCTGTGGAGAGGCATTGGCAAGGCGTTGGAACAAACCAATGCCTACAATCCGGAACAACCGCACTTTCACGCCTCCAGAGCGTATAGGGAAGGTCTGGACTGGAGAGGTGTAAAGCGGTCGATCCTGGCTGTTTCGAACCACACCTTGGAATCCGCCCTTCTGGCCCGGCTGGCGGAGGCCCACGGCAAGTTGGGGGATCGTGCCAAATCCCTGGGCGCATGGTTCACCCTATGCCGCATCGACCCCGAAGAATTCGAACGACTGATCGAACGTACTGACTTCCCTGATCCAAAACTCCAAACGATCTGGTTCAATGCCCTGAACGAGGACCTGGATCCGACGATGTCGCCTCGGTGGTTTCCGGCGTGGATGCTACTCGAAGAGCCCAGCGCTGCTGATTGGCTTGATCCGCTTCTGACCGATGATTTTCCATCCCGCGCCTTTGATCTGGTGAAGGCGCTTCTGGCTCATCCGCATCCGGACAAGCGGGGCATCGAGCTTCGCAATGCATTGAAAGCCATCCACCCAGGATTGCTGAAACGCTTCCTGTCACTCTGACAGGCTGCGGCATCTGGATTCTGGTTCTTCAAAAGTCTCTGAACATATTTTTCGTATCAGGCGCGACTGACCCCCTTTCTGGGTGGAAGCGGAGTTTGAAAAACCAGGATCATTCCTTTTCCTTCATATTGACTGAATACCCGGCACGCCCTACCATCGCAGCATGGAAATATAGCTGAACAGTTCAATAAATCTGGTCGTGAAAAACATATCATCCCCACCGCTTCAGCACAGACGTGCGTCGTCTGAATCGCCGCGCCGACGATGGATGTCGTGGCCGACCCTACATGCAGACTGAAACGAAGAATCGAGCGTCCGGAACAGCTGCTCTTTCGCTGGCGGAAGATCTCTGGCGTCTGTTCGACGCCGGTCGCTTCCGGGATGCACTCCCGCTGCTGTCGGAGGATTTCGAGGCGCACTGGCCGAATACCCGGGAACGCATCCGCAATCGGGAAGACTTCATCGCCCTCAACGAGAACTATCCCGGATCCTGGCGCTGCACGATCCGGCGAATCGAGAAATGCGCCGAGGGCGTAGTGACCGTGACCGAGATCAGCGACGGGAAAACCGGACTCTTCGCGGTATCGTTCTTCACCGTGCGAGCCGGTCGAATCACCGCTGCGGAGGAATATTTCAGCGAGAACGGCCCACCGCCGTTCGACCGTTCCGCCTGGACGGAGCGCTACTGAGCCGTCGTCGGCCGAAACCGGAATTCCCGGTATGTGGCGTAATTTCGGTTTGCCGCCGGGGTTCGTCTTTCTTCGACTGCCGGCCAATGACGATGCAATATCTTGTCCGGTTTATTTCTCCAGCAGTCTGGGCATCATTTCAACCAGATTGCACGGTCGGGTCCGGTAATCAAGCTGATGGACGATCAGCTGCTCCCATGCGAGCTTCACCGCACCGGGCGAACCGGGCAGCACGAACACGTATGTACCGTTCGCAACACCCGCGACGGCCCGGGACTGGAGTGTCGAGGTGCCGATATCCCGGTAGGACAGGAAGCGGAACATTTCACCGAATCCATCCAGAACCTTGTCGAGGAGCGGAACGATGGCCTCGGGCGACCCGTCCCGGCCGCTGACGCCGGTCCCTCCTGTCGAGATGACCACCTCGACATCCGGGCTTGCAATCCACGCCGACACCTTCTCCCTGATGCGGTAGATGTCATCTCTGACAATCGCCTTTTCATGCAGGGTGTGACCAGCCTCGCCCAGACGGCTGACGATCGCATCACCCGAGCGGTCGTCGGCTTCTGTTCGGGTATCCGATATGGTCAAAACCGCTATGCTGGTTGCGACAAACTCCCGCTCAGGCATCGTGCTGCATCCCGCCGAATCCGGACAAATCCAAAATTGTTATACTACCAGAGCCGTTCATCGAATAGTGTTCTCATGGCCATATCCGTCAAAGTTTTCGCCAGCCTCCGGGAGGATCTGGGAGTCGACCGTGCCAGGATCAACCCGTCCAAAGCCGATACGGCCCGGCAGGTCTGGCAACAGATAACGAGCAGGGAACCTCCCGGCAACCTGCTCTGCGCGGTCAACCACCAATACGTGAATCTGGACAGCCGGGTACGTGACGGCGACGAGGTCGCGTTCTTCCCTCCGGTCAACGGAGGATAGGCGTGCTGATCGAGATTCGCCCCGAGCCCTTCGACCCCTGGGCCGAAGTCTCGATCCATCCCGAACGTTGCGGGGTGGAGGCGGGGAGCTTCGGAGCCTGCTCGGTGTTTGTCGGCAGCATGCGGGACTTCAATCTCGGGGATACGGTCCACTGCATGGAACTCGAACACTATGAAGGCATGACCGAGAAACTGCTCGCTGATCATGCCGGGGCCGTGATCGACCGGTACGGATTGACAGAGTTGCTGATTCTGCACCGGGTCGGGATGATTTACCCGGGAGATCCGATCGTTCTTGTCGCCGCATGGTCGGCACACCGTGCCGAGGCCTTCGACGGGTGCCGGGACATGATGGAGCATCTCAAATCCAGGGCCACCTTCTGGAAAAAGGAAAGTCTCGAGGATACGGCAGAACAGCGATGGGTCGACAACCGCTGACTTGCCAGCCATCCGGTCAGGCCGGTTGATTTGGCAGGGATTGCCTATCGCCCCCTACAGGTGGGGCGTGACCATGTCGACCAGTTCATCATAGGTCAAGAGTCCCAGCTTGCTGTCAACCCGGTTTCCCTCCCTGTCAAAAATGGCCGTGTAGGGCAACGCCCCGTGCTCCCGGCTTCCATGCGCCTGAAGCAGTTCGTTCCCGCCGGTGATCGCCACCAGGGAAGGATAGTTCATTCCCGACTGGACTGCGAACAGCCTTGCGGCATCCAGCAGATCGTGGGCGATACCGAGTACCTGGACCCCGGCCCCCGCCATCCGGGACTGGAAACCGACCAGCATCGGGATTTCCTCCCTGCACGGCGGACACCAGGTCGCCCAGTGGTTGACAATCACGACTTTCCCAAGCCACTCTTCCCCGCTGCGAAGCCTTTTGTCCGTATCCGGCAATTCAATCGCTGAAAGGGATTCGCCCTGATCGGCCGGGAATCTCTCCAGCCCAAGATAGAGTCCTCCCGCCATGCAAAGGAGAATGACAATGCCATAGATCGTCTTGCGCGCATATTTCATGGGGCTACATCAGGAAGGTGGAATATCCCGAAACAGGCGGAACACTGGGTTGGGAAAGCTCAGGCCGAAACAGCCCGGCATTATATCAGGAGGGAGACCTTGCCTGCCTTGTCGGACCGCGTCCGATACCCTTGTCCGCGCCTGCCAGGACACGATCCATCCCGACACCGCCCTGTCCTGTCCAACTGAAAGTGAAAGCCACGGTACAGATGCTCTATAATGCATGGAAGCGTGACAGTCCATTTTCTGGTACATGCTGGTTCAATTCGCCAGATTCCTGATCCGAAAAATCGGGGTTTATCCGTTTGAAAGCCTGTTCATCTTCGGCTTGTCAGGTGTGGTAATGCTGATTGCGGCTGGAGTCTGGAGCCCCCTGGCCGATGTGATCTCGGTTCCCCAGCCGCCCCCGCCCCAGGCCAAGCACCGTCCTCCCGAGCGCTATATCCAACCCGAGCCCGACAGGCAATCCCGGGGAGCCGAAGCCGTGGATTCGGGCATCCGCTTCCTGATTGCAAAGGCGCAAAGCAAGATCGCGGACGCGCAGGACGAGAACCCCGCGATGCAACGGGAAACCCTTCTTCTGGAAGTGGCCGAAGCGCTGACTCATGATCAAAAGGCCCGGCTCGGCTACCTGCTGTGCCTGTTGGGCCATCTCTCGATCCGGGATCAGGAACTGCATACCGCCCAAGTCTATCTGCTCGAATCCATGGATATTTTCCAGAATCTGGGACATACGCCCGGTATCGCTCAGGTCAACCTGCAGCTTGGAAATCTGCACGCACGCAATCGTCAGGTCGCCAGGATTGCCGGCACGGCCTACGATGAGCTGCAACTTGGACGCTGGTATCTGGCCAACGACATGCCGGATGTGGCCGAACCGTTCATCCTCAACTCGATCGACCGCAATCTGTCAATCAATCGATACAACTCTGCAGCAAGTGCTCACTACTCTCTTGCCGGACTTTACACGGTCACGGGAGAGTGGGATCGGGCGCGTGACTCGATACTGGAGTCCCTGCGCATGTTCGCATCCTCCGGGCGCATCGAACGCGCCAGGGAAATACTGGCAAGGTATTCCGGCACTCTCGTCGAGACGCATGAAATCCCGGACCTTTCCCGGGAACTGGAACTCAGGCATCAGACATACCTGAATCAGCTGTTGCAGATCGAGAGGGCCCGAGACTACCAGCGGCTTTATTTCTACTACCAGTACCAGGGCGAAACAAGGCGGGCCTGGCACTTCCGGATTCTGGCCAACGAGTCCCTGAAGCAGATTTCCAAGCGCGCCCTGTTTCACCGGCAAAACGGGATACTGGCCCTGCTGTACAACTCGAATGAGGATGCCGAACTCGCCAGAAGCCACCTGAACAAGGCCCGCCTGGCATTCGACCGCCTTGAAATGCCGGTATTGTCCCGCGCGGCCCGGCAACTGCACCGGGAGATTCACTGAGGGACGGCTCTCTCGGGATGGAACGGGCCCGGAAGACTCGACGGCGGGAACCTCAGAACGGAATCGGCAGGCCCGGCCTCACTCTTTGAAGCTCCCGCCTGAACCGGTTCATGATCGACTTGAGCGTCGTCTCGTTCGAGGACTCGAATCTCATGATGACCGACGGTGTCGTGTTGGAAGCCCGAACCAGGCCGAATCCATCCCTGAAATCCACCCTCAGGCCATCGATCAGGGAGACCTCGGCATCGTCGAATCGTGCCGAATGGACCAGATCGTCGACCAGCCGAAACGGTTCCCCTTCCGGCAGGTCGATTTTCAGTTCGGGCGTATTGACCGTATCGGGAATCCCCAAGAACACCTCTTCGGGAGCCTTGTCCCTGCGACCGAGCAGTTCGCACAATCTCGCGGCGGCGTAGATTCCGTCATCGAATCCGCCCCACCGGTCGTTGAAGAAGATGTGTCCGCTCATCTCCCCGGCAAGCGGCGCTCCGGTTTCTCTCAGCTTTTCCTTCATGAAGGAATGGCCCGTTTTCCACATGACCGGCACACCGCCCGCCTCGGTGATCGATTTTGCAAGAACCTGTGAGCATTTGACATCGAAGATGATCGAGGCGCCCGGGCTCTCATCGAGAACGGAACGGGAAAACAGCGCCATTTGCCGATCCGGCCAAATGATCCTCCCGCAAGGCGAAACAACGCCCAGTCGATCGCCGTCACCGTCAAAGGCCACGCCGATATCGGCTCCGGAATTCCGCACCGTTGCGATCAGATCCTCGAGATTGTCGGGCTGGCTCGGATCGGGATGGTGGTTCGGAAACGTCCCATCGACCTCGCAATACAGTTCGATCACGTCGCAGCCCAGACGCCTGAACACTTCGGGTGCGACCGCACCGGCTACGCCGTTGCCGCAATCGATGACGATCCTGAAGGACTTCTTCAGACGGATGTCCTTCAGGATGGACTCGATGTAGTCGGACCGGACCTCGCATGCGGAAACCCGGCCGTCTCCATTCGGAAAGTCTCCGGCAATCACCATTCGCTTCAATGCCTGGATTTTCTCGCCGTAAAGGGTTTCCCGGTTGATCATCATCTTGAGGCCGTTGTATTGCGACGGATTGTGGCTTCCAGTGATCTGGAATCCGGTGCCTCCTGCAATGCGAGTCGCGGCATGATACAGGGCCGGTGTGGGCACCTGCCCCACCTTGACGACATCGCAACCCGTCGAGACGAGGCCCGAACACAGCGCATCGGACAGATCGGGACTGGACACCCGGCCATCCCAGCCGACTGCCGCAACATGGACTCCCTGAGCGAGCATTCCGGCCC
>VYGS01000134.1:23977-33447 GCA_009841725.1 Gammaproteobacteria bacterium | reverse complement strand
CGCCCGGGGCGCGGGCGGAGTGCGCCTGACCGTATGGTTCTGAGCCGAATCCGAACCGAAGGAACCGGATGGAGATTGAATCAGGAATACCTATGAATCCTCCCTACTTCGATGGCGCTGGCCGCCTGAGGCATTAAGGCTCTCGACGATATCGAGGAACTGCCCGTCGAAATGTTCCGTGGGCACACCTTCGGGCAGTCACCGGATGCAGGTCGGGCCGAAGAGGATTCGGGCACTGGAATTCCCTGGCCGCTCGGCCGACACAGGCGAGGAACGATAGAGACTGCATGAAGAGAACGACAGCACGGAGAAGCAGGCCTGATGCATCCGGTCTGGATCGAAGACAAAGCGCGTCTTCTCCATCACTGCGCCTGCTTGGCTCATCGCCTGAAGCAACACGCTGCGCCGCTCGCCCAACAAGGCATCGTACAGCGTTTGTGGGTATCCCGACACCATCACCGAACACGACAGCTCCCGCAACAATTCCGGCTTCCCCAACCCAAAAGGGGACATTTTAGAATTGCACAAAGGGGATATTACTAAATTGGGCTAACAACAACCCGAACAAATTCTTGAAAATGCCCGACAAGTTGTTTAGACTAGCGCCCATGTCCGGTTTCAATCCAGCCTTCGAATCTTCCACCGGGATCGCTCCCAGCGAACTCCTGCGTCTGCTACTGCGCCGTCTGGCGCAGTGATCTTGATTTAATCCCGTACCTGTTTTTTTCTGATTGGCCGCAAGGTCAAGAGGAAATGCCTGTGTGATACCTGTTCATAGGGTTACTTTGATGAAAGATAAACTTGTTGTGTTCGATACGACCTTGCGGGATGGAGAGCAGAGTCCTGGAGCCTCCATGACGCAAGATGAGAAAATTCGAATCGCCCGGCAGCTTGAGAAGATGCGGGTGGATATTATCGAGGCCGGATTTCCTGCGGCGAGTCCCGGGGACTTCGAGTCTGTCAACGCGATCGCACGTCTGATTGAGGACAGTACGGTTTGCGGACTTGCCCGGGCGAATCCCGGTGATGTGGAAAAAGCGGGCGAGGCCCTGAAACCTGCGAGATCGTCACGAATCCATACCTTTATCGCGACCTCGCCGATCCATATGAAGAGCAAGCTTCGCATGTCGGGCGACCAGGTTGTGGAGCATGCCGTGGCGGCGGTAAGACAGGCCAGGCAATATACCGACAACGTCGAATTCTCGCCCGAGGATGCGGGCCGCTCGGAGTTCGATTTTCTGTGTCGGATTATCGAGAAGGTCATCGATGCCGGAGCGAGAACGATCAACATTCCCGATACTGTCGGATACAACCTGCCGGAGCAGTTCGGGAGCCTGATTGCCAGGCTGATCGAGTCCATTCCGAATTCCGACAAGGTGATATTTTCCGTTCACTGCCACAATGACCTGGGATTGGCCGTGGCGAATTCACTGGCGGCCGTGATGGCCGGAGCGAGGCAGGTCGAATGTACGGTCAACGGTTTGGGCGAACGGGCGGGCAACGCGTCGCTTGAGGAAATCGTGATGGCGGTTCGGACCCGTCAGGACGAATTCCTGTGCGATACCGACATCGATGCCACGCAGATTGTTCCGGCAAGTCGGCTGGTTTCGAACATCACAGGCTTTCCGGTTCAGCCGAACAAGGCGATCGTGGGCGCCAATGCATTCGCGCATGAAGCCGGCATCCATCAGGATGGAGTGATCAAGGCTCGGGAGACGTATGAGATCATGTCTGCTGAAGACGTGGGCTGGGGCTCCAACCGGATGGTCCTTGGAAAGCATTCCGGCCGGCACGCCTTCATCGACCGACTCAGAGACCTCGGGTTTGAATTCTCGAGCGAGGAGGAAATGAACGACGCATTTCGCCGATTCAAGAACATGGCGGACAGAAAACACGAAATTTTCGATGACGACCTCCAGGCTCTGGTGACCGAATCCGGCAACCGGGCCGAGAACGACCATTTCATGCTCAAGCACCTCAAGACGAGCACGGAAATGGGCACGAGCCCTTTGTCGAGGGTCGTCATCCAGATTGATGGAGAGGAAGTCGCTGCCGAGCAGGCTGGAAACGGAGCGGTTGATGCCACGTTCAAGGCCATCGAGAATGTCCTGAACACGAACAGCTCGCTCCAGCTGTTTTCCGTCAACAGTGTGACAAGCGGAACCGACGCCCAGGGAGAGGTCAGCGTACGGCTTGAAAAGAACGGCGAAGTTTTCAACGGCCACGGCACCGATCTCGATATTGTCATCGCTTCGGCGAGGGCCTACATCAACGCTGCCAACAAGCTGTACAGCCAGGAAATCCGGATACATCCTCAACGGGCTGAAGGAATTTGACATGGTCTTGCCGGATCATCGCCGGACTCGAATACTGGATCAGATCGGTATTCAGGTCTGGCGATCACGAGATGCTGGCGGTGAAGATTCTCCCGTGACGGCATCTGAAGAGAGCAGAGTCGCAGCTCCGGTCGACCCGGTCAATTCGACTGAACAAGAGCCGGACCGGTACAGAAGCCTTGAGGACATCTCGGCCAAGGTTCTCGAGTGTCAGCGGTGTCCGTTGCATACCCAAAGGAAACGCGCCGTACCCGGAACCGGAAACCCCGATGCTGACTGGATGTTCGTCGGTGAAGCTCCGGGGCGTGAAGAGGACATTCGGGGCTTGCCGTTCGTCGGCCGGGCCGGTCAACTGCTCGATTCCATGATCCTTGCCCTGGGATTGAGCCGTGATCAAGTGTATATAGCGAACACCATAAAGTGCCGCCCGCCAAACAATCGCGATCCGAGCCCGGAAGAGGTCCGTAAATGCGAGTCTTATCTCAAGGCCCAGATTGGAATGATTCAGCCCCGCGTCATTGTTGCATTGGGCAGAATCAGCGCACACCTGCTGTTAAAGACGCCGGATTCCGTGCCGATGCGAGAATTGCGCGGACAGGTACATCAACATGGCCCGACAGGCACTCCTCTTGTGGTCACCTATCATCCTGCCTATTTGCTCAGAAGTCCCGACCAGAAGGCGCGTGCCTGGGAGGATCTGCTTCTGGCGAGATTGCAACTGAAATAGGTGTCCTGCCGACCATCCATTGGCACGGGACGTGCATGGAGGTCCAGCAATAGGCAAACAGGCCGAACCTGTCAGGTTCTTTCGGAAATTTCGGCCGGGCCGCCGCCTTGATGCGATCGCCTATTCCTCTTGCCAGATAATCAGCTTCTGGCCGGGATAGATGATGGACTTGGCGGTCAGATTGTTCAGGCGCAGAAGGGTCTGGATTGTCGTTTCGAACAGCTGCGATATGCGGGAAAGAGAATCTCCTTTTCTGACCGTATAGGTTCTTTTTCCATCCTTGATTTCGACATCGTTGACCGAAGCGCGCGCGTACACGAAATCGCCCCGCTTGGGGATCGGTATCTTGAGTGTCTGGTTCGGATAGATGGTGTCCGACTTGAGTTGATTCATTCTCTTGAGTATCGGGACGGTGGTGTCGTACCGGGAGGCGATGCCATAGAGAAACTCGCCTTTCTTTATCCGATGCAGAACCCATTGCAGCCGATCTCGGGGGGTCAGTTTTTCCAGTTCCCCGGACAGCGTTGACGCGTACTCGGCCGGGACAAGGATATTGTGCGGGCCGTCCGGAGGTGTGACGCCCCGCAAATATCCCTGATTCAGCTTCATCAACTCGTGCGTGGTGAGCGGAATATACGAGGCGGCAAGGGCCAGATCGGTCTGGGTTCTCGCATCGACAACGGCAACGGTCATCCGGTTCGGTATGGGATGAAGCGAAATTCCGAATTTTTCCGGATTCCTGATGATGTTGCGGATGGCGAACAGTCTCGGGACATATTCCCGGGTTTCCCTGGGCAGGCGGAGATGAGGGTAGGTGACAGGGCGGTTTGAACGCTGGTTTCTCCGAATTGCCCGGCGAACATTTCCTTCACCGGCATTGTAGCTGGCCAGGACCAATTCCCAGTCGTTGTCGAACTCGTTGGCAAGAAAACCGAGAAAGTCCAGCGCCGCCCGGGTCGAATCGACCATGTCCTGCCGTCCATCCATCCACCAATCCTGTCGCAGGCCGAATCTCCGTCCGGTCGGGGCGATGAACTGCCACAGCCCGACAGCATTGGCTCTTGATACCGCATTGGGTCTGTAGGCGCTCTCAAGGGCGGGGAGGATTGCAATTTCAGCCGGCATGCCCCGCTTTTCAACCTCGTGCAGCATATAGGGCAGATACCAGTAGGCGCGTCTCGATATCCGCTCGAAATATTTGGGACGGGCGCTGTACCACTTTTCGTACTTGGCGATCTGTTCGTCGTTCGGGTTGGAATATTCAAGGCTGAAATTGCCGCGCAGGCGCTCCCAGATGTCGACCTCTGCGACTGTCTCGGATTGGGCCGAACGGAGTTTGGCCTGGCTCGGAGAGGTGCGGAGTTCGTTCTCGGAGTCCAGGAATGAATCGACCGTCGCGACTTCATCGGAAACCGCCGATTCCACCGGCGCATAATCGGTTTCTTCAGTCGATGCGGAGAGGCTGGAGGAACTGTTCGACTCGGGATTGACGTAATACGTATTGCAACCGCCGAGAAATAGAGAGGCTAATAGGGCGTAAAAGACGGACAGTCGCCGGGAACTTGCGAACAAGGTGCTGATCAAAGCTGTGTACGGAAACATGGTATGTTAGACCGACCACTTTGTCAAAGTTCCGTAATTGTAACGGTTAACCATGTCGAAATTAAAGCCTCTTCTAAAGAGAACCGATAAATGCTCCAAATCTTATCCGGCTGTCGTATACGAGGGTTGGGCAATCTTTTGTCGTATCGTCTTGTGTGACCTTTCACAATTGCCGTTCTCCATCGTCCGTTTTCGAGAGCAACAGCCCATGGGGATACAAGGCTGATCCGATCCGGCACTAGTATATAATACCCGGTTTTATCTTCCAAGACGTAAGCGATGAAAAGCCCCGTTAGAGTGTCAGTGACCGGTGCCGCCGGAAATATTTCGTATGCCCTGCTGTTTCGTATTGCGGCTGGAGACATGCTGGGTGATGACCAGCCGATTGCCCTGCAGCTGCTGGAGATTCCGTCGGCCATGGGTGCTCTGGAGGGCGTGGTCATGGAGCTGGATGATTGTGCGTTCCCCCTGATTTCTTCGATAAACATATCGGACGATCCGGCGGCCGCTTTCCGCAATGCCGACTACGCAATGCTGGTGGGATCCAAGCCCCGTGGTCCGGATATGCAGCGATCCGATCTGATCAAGGACAACGGCGCGATTTTCTCGGTGCAGGGAAAGGCCCTGAATGACAACGCAAGCCGGGATGTGAGGGTCATCGTTGTCGGCAATCCCGCCAACACCAATGCATACATTGCGGCGCAGAACGCTCCCGACCTCGACTCCGCGAACTTCACGGCGATGACACGCCTGGATCACAACCGCGCACTGTCGCTTCTGTCCTCGAAGTTGGATCTCCATCACACCGACTTGAGCCAGATGACGATCTGGGGCAATCATTCTGCAACGCAATATCCGGATATCTCGAAGGTTGTTGAAAAGGGCAGTGCCGGTGCGGTTGCGGACAGAGTGGATCAGCAGTGGCTGGAAACGGAATTCATACCCACCGTACAAAATCGCGGAACCGCCATCATCCGTGCCCGCGGCGCCTCGAGCGCAGCATCGGCCGCCTCGGCGGCAATCGACCACATGCGCGACTGGGCATTGGGGACGCCGGAGGGCGATTGGGTCAGCATGGCAATTCCGTCTGATGGAAGCTACGGAATTCGAGAAGGCTTGATGTATTCATTCCCGGTGACCTGCAGGAACGGCGAGTATCACATTGTCCAGGGGCTCGACATCAGCGACTTCAGCCGTGAAAGGATGACCCTCACGGAGCAGGAACTCATCACGGAGGAGCAGGCGGTCGCCCACCTGTTATAGGACCCCGGACCATCCTGTCCGTCCGACATCGGAATCCGGCCGGACAGGAGTGGATGGCCCATCCGACCAGGATTCCGGGCTGGCCGCAGTCGTTGCGTGGACATCAGCGTCGTCATCCCGACCCATGACCGTGTGGCGGTTCTGGGCAAGGCGATCCGGTCTGTTCTGGATCAGACATTCCCTGCTGCGGAAGTGCTGGTGGTGGACGACGGGTCGACCGATGGAACGCCCCGGATGGTTGAACGGCATTTCCCGCAGGTCAGGATGGTCCGTCAGCCAAATCGCGGTGTCAGCGCGGCGAGAAATGCCGGAATCGCCCAATCCAGAGGAGACTGGATAGCGTTGCTCGATTCGGATGACGAATGGCTGCCCGACAAGCTGGCAAAGCAGTTCGAGATGCTGTCCAAATATCCGGAGAGCCTGATCAGCCATACCGACGAAATCTGGATTCGCGATGGTGTCCGGGTCAATTCGGGGAAAAAGCATCGGAAGCCGGATGGGTGGATTTTCAGAAACTGCCTGCCGCTTTGTTGTGTTTCTCCTTCGTCGATATTGCTCAATAGATCGGTCATCGACGAGGTCGGAGAATTCGACGAGTCCTTGCCCGTTTGCGAAGACTATGACCTGTGGCTTCGCATCTTCAGTCGCTATCCGGCCCGTCTCGTCAATGAGGCTTTGGTTGTCAAGTACGGGGGACATCCGGATCAGCTGTCCCGGCGCTATTGGGGTATGGACCGGTTCAGGGTGCGATCCCTGATCGGTATTCTTGAATCCGGGCAACTGGACAATTCGCAGGCGGAAGAGGCGAAGGCGGTGCTGCTGGAGAAATTGTCTGTCCTGATCAAGGGATTCCGCAAGCGGGGCAATCTCGTCGACGCCCGCGCGTATGAACAGCTCATGCGGAAGTGGGGTGCCAAACGATGTTCGTGATCACCGCCTTTCGGATTGAAGCGGAGCCGTTCATCGATTATTTCGACGCGGTGGAGGATGGTCCCGGCCAAGGCTACCGTCTCTATCGTTCGGAGCATGCGATGATCGGCGTCTGCGGACCGGGAAAGAGTCGCGCCGCCATCTTGACGAGGCATCTGCTCTCGAACTATGCCAGTTCTGGCGGCAGGAGCCGATGGCCATGGCTGAATTTCGGAATCGCGGGTTCCGGATCACACGAATGCGGGGTCCTGGTGTGGGCCTCTGCTGTCGTTGACGCCGTCAGCGCCGACGCCTGGAGGCTCCCGATCTGGAAATTCGGAGATATTCCGCGGGCGACGGTCGAAACCGTGCCGCAACCCGCCGAAGACTATCGAAAGGAAGTCCTGTATGACATGGAATCCTCGGGAATCGCGGCCGTCTTGTCGGAGCATTCGGCGCTTGAGCGAACCGCCGTCCTGAAACTGGTGTCAGACGGACCGGAGCACCCGGCCCGTGATCTCGGGATTCAGCGTATCGCTCAGTTGGTCGGGCAATCCGAAAGCGGGATACATGCGCTGCTGGACGAGTTCCTGCTCCACGGTCGAGAAATTTCCGACCGGTAGTGAGGAATTTCGCAGTCCTTTCGGCAGAATGCCCCGGACCGATCATTGCCATGCAATGTCCCGGCAAGCGGATCGAATTCAGGAACGGTTCATCCGCCGCAAATGTCTGTCGCTATAATGGACCGTAATGGGTGGCATGCCTGCCAATCGGAGCAGCGAATGGATTCCGTTTGTGATCAGTGTTATCCTCATTCAGCCAAGCTGTTTCTGGAGAGGCCGGGATATTGTAAGGATTATGCCGCCCGAATATCCGGAAACCGTTTGCCGGGCTGCCTGGTGCCGCCGGCGTCCATTTATCTCAAGAGCGGAGTTGGAACATGTTTTATCGATTGGTGCTGATTTTCGCCTTGGCTGTTTCTTTGACCGGTGTCGGGCATGCCGACGAGAGCGAGGAGAAACTCATTGAAAACCTGATGCAACTGACATCCGGAACGGTACAGCTTGAGAAGGTCGAGTCCTCACCTGCGGAAGGCGTCTATATCGTCACCATGAATTCACAGGAATACTTTGTCTACAGCAAGGGCGACTACCTGCTGGTTGGGGACCTGTATGATGCGGCGAACCAGATCGATTTCGGCCAGGAACGGGTCAATGTGAAAATCGCTACCGCCATTGAGGGTGTTCCCGAATCGGAAATGATCCTGATGGGAGAGCCGCTTGAGCGGTTCGTTACGGTCTTCACCGATACCGATTGCTTCTACTGCCAGAAGTTCCATGACACGGTGCCGGAGTTGCAAAGCCGAGGGATGCAGGTTCGCTACCTGATGTTTCCCCGCGCTGGAATTGGTTCGGAAAGCTACTTCGAGGCGGTTTCGGTATGGTGTTCCGATGATCAGGCCGAAGCCATCACGGTTGCCAAGGCGGGCGGAACGGTCGAACCTGCAAGCTGCGAAAACCCGGTAGCCGGCCAATACGAACTGGGCGGCACGGTTGGCGTACAGGGAACACCGACAATCATCCTCGACAACGGCAAGGTCATCAACGGCTACGTGGACCCCGACAGGTTGCTGGCGGAAGCAGGCTGAACGGGACGCGGCGGGACCGTCCTATTCGGTTTTCTGCAAAGCGCTTTCCAGTCTTGAAATCCGGTCTTCGGCAAACTCGATGGTGAGCCGATGCCGGATGATGTCGCCTGTTTTTCCGTCCTTCCTGAAATAGTAATAATCCCATCGGTCACGGTGAAAGGGATCGGTGATCAGCGGATTTCCCATGACGTCGATGACGTCATCCTTGTGCATGCCCTGGGATAGCGAGGCGACCATTTCCTCGGTGATCTCGTTTCCCTGCTGGATGTCCGCCCGGTAGACGCAGCCCGTACCGGTCAAGGCAATGGCCAGGATCAATGCGGCAATTCTGTTGCTGGATTTCATGATTTCAGTGTGTATCACAGGTATTTGACCATCGCGATTTCGTCGCAGTCATGGAACTTGCGGCAGTGGATGCAGGCATTCCAGACCTTCTCCGGCAATTCCGCCATGTCGACCACCTTGAATTCCAGATCCTCGAAAAATCCGACGACATAGGTCAGTGCCATCAATCTGCCGAGTCCCAACTCGACAGCCTCGCGTTCCAGTTGCGTGACCAGTCGTTTTCCGAATCCGTGGCTCTGGCAATCCGGATGGACGGCAAGGCTCCGGATTTCGGCAAGCTCGTGATTATAAATCATGAGCGAAGCGCATGCGACAACTCGGGATTCTTCCCGAATGACCCGAAAATCTCTCAGCGAATGGTAGATGTCGGTTTTTGACCGTGGAAGAAGGATGCCGACTTCGGAATAAATGTCGAGCAGTTCCGAAATACCGGGAACATCCTGAAGATCGGCTTCACGGATGGAGTAATCGTATCGGGCGGCCGTGTCATTCATACCGAGGACAGCATTTCCTGGGCATGCGCCAGGGTTTGGGGAGTGATTTTTTCACCGCTGGTCATTCGTGCGATCTCGAGAACCCGTTCCTCGTCAGACAGTTTTCTGATCATTGTCTCGACCCGGCCGTCGGTGGACTTGATGAC